>DATBKR010000702.1:0-3489 GCA_036555805.1 Hyphomicrobiaceae bacterium
ATGCGGGAGGGCATCTCCACACGCTGGGTGGTGCGCGACGGCCGCGCGCCCACGGGGGCTTCCGTACTCGTCGCGTCGCACGACCGCAACGCGGCCATCTTCACCTTCCGCGGCGCCAACACGCTGCTCGACGAGAGCGACCTGCGCGACGAGGCGTTCGGCGCGGACGTGGTCTATGTCTCCTCGCTCAGCAACGAGTCGGCCGACACCTTCCCCGCCATCGTCGCCCGCGCCAAGCGGCACGGGGCGCTCGTCGCCACCAACCCGCGCGTGCGGCAACTCTCCTCGCGCGGCGCCGCCTTCCAGGAGGCGCTCGCCCACATCGACATCCTGGCCGTCAACCGCTCCGAGGCGGACGTGCTGGTGCCGGGCCTCGTGGCCCGCTTCGGCGAAGGCGGCCACTCGCTGACGCTGGCGCCGGGCGAGACACCGCCGCGCCTGGCGGCCCGTGGGCTCGTTGGCGGTGGCCACGAGATGAGCCTTGCCGCCTTCTTCGACGCGCTGCGCCGCATGGGCCCGCGCCACGTCGTCGTCACCGACGGGCGCAACGGCGCGTTCCTCGGCACCCACGAGGCCATCCATTTCTGCCCCGCGATCCTGGAAACCAAGGTGATGGGAACGGCTGGCGCCGGCGACGCCTTCAATGCGACCTTCACCGCCTCGATCGCCGTCGGCCAGAAACCCGAGGACGCGCTGCGTGCCGCCGCCGTCAACGCGGCGGGGGTGGTGCGGTATGCCGATACCCAGACGGGCCTCTTGTCGCGGGAAAAGATTGCTGCGGAAATCGCCACGCATGCGCAACAACTTTCCGTGCGCACATGGTCGCACTAGCAAGCTCGCACTGGCACGAGGGTCCAACTGCTTCCATATTTGGGTGATCATGTACCGCCTTGAGATGCAAGATGTTCCGGTAACGGGCGCGGTGCGGCTCGACGGTCTCGAGGTGCACGCCGACGAGTGGGCCCTTTTCATCGACATCGACGGCACGCTGCTCGACATGGCGCCGACGCCCGACGCCGTGCGCGTGCCGCCCGGGCTGATCGCGACCCTGACCCATCTGTCGGAGACCTTCAGCGGCGCCGTGGCCCTCATCACGGGCCGGCGCGTCGCCGATGCCGACCGCTTTTTCGCCCCGCTCAAGCTCGCAATGTCCGGCGTGCATGGCGCCGAAGCGCGCAACGGGCGCGATGGGCGCACCGCGCTGCTGGCCGGCCCCGTGCCCGACGGTCTCGTGGCGGTCGTGCACCGCGTGGCCCTGGCCCGGCCCGGCATTCTGGTGGAGGACAAGGGCTCGGCTCTCGCCGTCCACTACCGCAACGTGCCCGAGGCGCGCCCGGAGCTGGAGCTGGAGCTGAGGCGAGCCGTGGCCCGCTGGGAGGGTTTCGCCGTGCGCACCGGTCGCAAGGTGCTCGATGTCGTGCCCGAGGCGCATTCGAAGGCCACCGGCCTCGCCTGGATCATGGCGCTGCCGGCCTTCCGCGGCCGCCGCCCGATCATGATCGGCGACGACCACGGCGATGAGCCCGCTATCCGGGCCGCAGCACGGCTGGGCGGCGTCGGCCTCACCGTCGCCGGCGAGCATTTCGACCCCGAGCGCGCCGATTTCCTCACTCCCGCCAGCGTCCGCTCCTGGCTCGCCAGCCTGTGCGGCTCGTAGGTTGGGTCAAGCGCGGCGCCAGCCGCGCGAAGACCCAACGTTCCGAGGGAGCCCGTGCCGACGTTGGGTCTCGCTGTAGCTCGACCCAACCAACGGGTCCGGTCGGCTCAGGCAAAATGCAAGTTGGATTAGGGAATTATCACGCTTGTTTCACACTCGATGGAACGCCTATGCCTCTGATGCGCTGACGGCACCGTATGCTGCAACGGACCGCGCCCCCCTTCCGCCGAGGTTGTCCTGCGCCGATAGGTCCCATAGGTTCCCATGTCGCAAGTCATCATTCGCATGTGCGCCGCAGTCCTCATGGCGACGCTGGGTCTTGCGTTGGCGGCCTGCGATGCGGACACGCCGCGGGCAGCACCGTCGGCGCCGCCTCCGCCGCAAGTCACAGTCGCGCGACCCGTGGTCAAGAACGTCACCGACCATACCGAGCTCGTCGGGCGTTTCGTGGCCGTGGACGCGGTCGAGATCCGGGCACGCGTGTCGGGATATCTGGACGCGATCCATTTTACCGACGGCCAGTTCGTCAAGCAGGGCGACCTTCTATTCACCGTCGACCGGCGGCCGTTCCAGGTCGCGCTCGACCAGGCGCGGGCCAATCTCGCGCAGGCCAAGGCCAACGTGGTCTACGCCACGACCGACCTTGCGCGCGGCAAGGACCTGGTTGGGCGCGCCATCATCAGCCAGCAGACCTTCGATCAGCGTGTCCAGTCCAAATCGGTGGCCGAGGCCAACGCCGCGGCCCAGGAGGCCGCCGTGAAACAGGCCGCACTCGATCTGGAGTTCACCGAGTTGCGGGCGCCGGTGTCCGGGCGGATCGGCGACCGCCGCGTTTCGGTGGGCAACCTGGTAGCGGGCGGAACCACGGGCACGACGACGCTGCTCGCCACCATCCAGTCCACCGATCCCATCCGCTTCGAGTTCACGGCGGACGAAGGCTCCTACCTCCGCTACCGGCGCATGACGAAGACCACGCCGGACAGGATCAATAACGCCGGCAAGGTGCCCGTGAAGCTGAAGCTCCTGGACGAGCAGATCTTCTCCCATCCGGGCCACATGGATTTCGTGGACAACGCCATCGACACAGCCTCGGGCACCATCCGCGCGCGCGCCGTGTTCCCCAACCCCAACGGCACCCTCACGCCCGGCATGTTCGGCCGCATCCAGGTGGCCACGGGGCCGCCCGCCGAGGCGCTGCTGGTGCCCGACTCGGCCATCGGCACCGAGCAGGTGCGCAAGTACGTGCTGGTGGTGGACGACAACGACGTCGCCCAACCCAAGTACATCACGCTGGGGCCGGTGATCGACGGGCTGCGCGTGGTGGCATCCGGCCTGGAGACCAGCGACCGCGTCATCGTCAACGGTCTGATGCGCGTGCGGCCCGGCGCCAAGGTCACGCCGGAGATGTCCACCGCCGAGGCCGCCATGGAGCACGAGGCGGCTGCTTCGCGCTGATCCGGCGGGCCGGCGATGCGCATCTCGCACTTCTTCATCGACCGGCCGATCTTCGCGGGCGTGGTCTCGGTGGTGTTCGTCATCCTGGGGCTCGTGTCTCTCTTCCGCCTGCCGGTCGCCCAGTTCCCCGACATCGCTCCGCCGACGGTCAACGTGACGGGCCAGTACCCCGGCGCCAGCGCCGACGTGGTCGCCAACACCGTCGTCGCCCCCATCGAGCAGCAGGTGAACGGCGTCGAGAACATGCTCTACATTTCGTCGAACGCGACAGGGGACGGGCGCTTCACCATCGCCGTCACCTTCGACCTCGGCACCAACCTCGACATCGCCCAGGTGCAGGTGCAGAACCGGGTGGCAACGGCCCTGCCGCGCGTGCC
>DATBKR010000703.1:0-1540 GCA_036555805.1 Hyphomicrobiaceae bacterium
GGCGCGCCACCATGAGCCCGACGAGGTCTACGAGCTGTTCCGGGCGGCCGACGTGTGCATCGTGTCCAGCCTGCACGACGGCATGAACCTGGTCGCCAAGGAGTTCGTGGCCGCCCGCGACGACGAGCGCGGCGTGCTCATTCTCTCGACCTTCGCCGGCGCCTCGCGCGAGCTGTCGGAAGCGCTGATGGTCAACCCCTACGACACGCAGGCCATGGCCGAGGCGCTGGAGCGCGCGCTGGTGATGCCGGAGCCCGAGCAGAAGGAACGCATGCATCTGATGCGCGACTTGCTGCGGGTGCGCAATGTGTACCGGTGGGCCGGCCAGATGCTGCTCGATGCGGCGCGGCTGCGCAGCCAGCAGAGGATCGTGGCGGAGAGCCTGGCCGAGGCCGAACGGGGTCGGGCCCGTCGCCTCGAAGCGGTTCCGCTGGCAGAACGGGGTCAGACCCCTCGCCTCCAAGGTTCGAAATTCGATCCAAGCGTCGTGCGAGGGGTCTGACCCCGGCCAGCAGCCGAGATTGCCGGGCGCGGACGGCGGTGCTACACGAAGGGGCTTGATCGCAGGGAATTCGTTATTTTCGTCAGTGATCCGGCGCGGATCGTGCGGGGGCGACCGAAATGATGCGTGTTGGTGGTTTCGGCTGTGCGCCGCAGGTTTCCTCTATGAGGCGCGAAGCGGGGGTTGCCGCGGCATGCCTGGCGGCGGTCACGGCCGCCTGCCTGCTGTTCGTTCTTGGCGGGCCGGCCTCCGCGCAGTCGGTGCGCAAGGGCGACCAGGTCGCCGGCCCCGCCACGGTGGTGGACGGCATCTCCTTCGACATCAAGTCGGACCGTTTCCGGCTGTGGGGCGTCGATATACCCGAGCGCGGCACCGCGTGCTACCGCAACGGCCGGCGCTGGAAACCGGCGGAGGACGCGGCGGCGGCCCTGCGGCGCTGCGTCGGCGGCAAGACCGTCACGTGCCGGGTGTGGAAGGTGGAGCGGAAGTGGTTCCGCGACATCCACGTCTCCGAGTGCTGGACCGACGATGGGCTCGACGTGGGCGAATGCATGATCCGCAGCGGCTGGGCTACCGACTACACCTGCTATTCGGCCGGCTACTATCAGGACCTGGAGACGGAGGCCAGGAATAAGGGGATGGGCCTGTGGAGCTGCGATAACGGCCCCGGCACGCGCCGCTGGGGCCGGTACGGTCACGACGCCCCGTGCGAGACTCCGCGCTACAAGCCCACCGGCCAGGGGCCGAAGTGAGCCGGCGCAGGCCGTGAAGTGCAATAAGCGAAGCGCATTGCACGGGCCTCCCTCCGGGGGGTGTCGGAATCGGTGCAATACGCGCTATCGCGCTATTGCACCCTACCCGTCCACGCCTGCGACTTTGGCAGAGCAGGGCTGACGGAACCGGCGCCTTCCTTGAGAGTTCATGACTACGGCTGGATCGAGGCGGCTGAGGTTCCGCCATGGACGCGAAGGTCGAAGGGCTCCCCGAGAGCGAGCACAGGCGGCAACTGCGTCGCGCCGTCATCGCCAGCACCATCGG
>DATBKR010000704.1:0-3653 GCA_036555805.1 Hyphomicrobiaceae bacterium
ATCGACGACTACGCCATGGCCGAGATCGAGAAGATCATCCAGGCGCGCTTCGCCGGCATCACCGACCGGGCCGCAGCCGTCGATCTGCTTGTCGAGGAAGGGATCATCGAACCGGGGCAGGCACGGCGGGACGTGTGAGGAGGGGCCGAATGGCCACAATGCCGGAGGTCGATGCACTGCTGCGCACCCCACTGTTCCGGGGGCCGGGTGCGTTGCCGCCGGCTGTTCGTCCTTCCGCTCCCAGGCCCGCGCCAACGGCGCCCGCCCTCGGGCAGCAGGGAACGACCGCGCCGCCACCCGCTCCCGCTCCCGCTCCCGCCTTGGCCGCGGTCATGGCCGCTCTCAGGCAGGTCGGGGCGATACCACCGGCCGCGCCGCCTTCGGCGCGGCCTCGCGCCGCCGCGCCTGCGCCGCCGGCTCAAGTGACCGGGGTGCTGCAAGGCCTGATCGAGCGAGCGCTGAACCAGACGAAGGGCGACGAGCGACCGATCTGGATCTCCGGCGACTCCCTCGCTGCCTTCGGCGTCAACGCCGCCACCTTGGGCAACGCGCTCTCCCGCCTCCACCTCTACGTTGCGCCGAACTGGGACGCGCGCGGCGGCGCGCTGATCGCCCGCTCGCCGGACATCCTCGAGCAGGCGGAGCGCCTGAAGACGAGGGGCCAGCCGGTCCCGATCATCGTCATCGCCGTTGAAGCCCCGCCAGGCGGCCGGCGACGGTCGCGAGGTGCTGGGTAAGTGAGGAGGGCCTCGTCGAACCGGGGCAGGCGCGCAGGGACGTGTGAGCATGGGAATCAGCGGCAAGATCGCCGAGGTCGTCGCGACCCCGCACCGGTATCAGACCGTGGCGGCCAGCCAGACGGCGCAGGCGCTCGGGGAGGACGGCGGCTCGAACGGCGACTACATCGAGGGCGTGCTGATCGTGCCCGCCGTGGTGGCGGCCGGCGCCGTGACGCTCCTCGATGGGGCCACCTCCATCGTGCTCTACGTGGGCGGGGGCACCACGCCTCTGCAGACCGTGGCGCCCTTCTACGTGAAGCTCGGCATGAGGAGCGTGAACGGGCCCTGGAAGATCACGACCGGCGCCGACGTGTCGGTCATCGCCATGGGCGACTTCACCTGACCGGGCCCGCTGAGTCGGATTAGAGGGCGTCCCCGTCGCAAGTGCGTTCGTTATCGCGTGCCGCGTTCCCGAGGACTGATCGCCGGAGGCGGTATCCCATGGCCGACACACTCACCCCCAATATCCTCCTCACCAACCAGACGGAAGGGGGCAACGACAACACCTGGGGCGTCAAGGCCGACGACAACTTCGAGCAGACCGACAACAAGTTCGGCGATACCACCTCGGTCGCCACCACCGGCGGCACCACGGTCCTGACCGACGAGCAGGAGATCGTCAACGCCGTCAAGGTGTCGGGCACGCTGGTCTCCAACGCGACGGTCGAGTTCTCGGGGCGCGGCGGGACCTGGATCATCCAGAACGCCACCTCGGGGAGCTTCTCCGTCACGGTCAAGGTGACGGGCCAGACCGGCTTCACGGTGGTCCAGGGCACCTCCACGGTGGTGTGGTGCAACGGCACCGACCTCGTTGAGGGCGTGCCCACGGCGGAGCTCGTCTCCGACACCAGTCCGCAGGCCGGCGGCGACATCGACATGAACGGCCACAACATCGGCTTCGACGACGCCACCGGCATCACCGACGATGCCGGCAACGAGCAGGTCCGGTTCCAGAAGACGGCCTCCGCCGTCAACCAGATCGACATCACCAATGCGGCGACGGGGGGCTCGCCCTCCATCGCCGCCACCGGCGGGGACACCAACATCGACCTGACGCTGGCCGGCCAGGGCACCGGCGGGGTGGTCGCCAACTTCAAGCAGGGGACGGGGCTCGGCATCCTGGATTCCGACAGCTCCCACGCGCTCAAGCTCACCACCTCCTCGAATCTGACTGCGCAGCGGACACTGACGCTGGTGCCGGGGGACGCGGACCGCACGGTGACGCTCTCGGGAAACCTCACGGTCTCCGGCACCGCCACGATCCCCGCCGGCACCGCCCTGGTGGCGGCCAACAACCTCTCCGATGTCTCCAGCGCAGCTACGGCGTTCGGCAACATCAAGCAGGCGGCGACGACTGCGGCGACGGGTGTGCTGCAGAAGGCCGATCAAACGGCCATGGAGGCGCTGACCTCGGGGCGGGCGGTCACGGCGGATGTGCAGCACTTCCACCCCGGCCACCCGAAGGCCGGCGGCAACTTCGACGGCACCGGCACCCCGGCCTTCCGCTCGGGCGACTACGGGATGGGCGCCATCACGGACAATGGGACGGGCGACTATACGCTGGCGTTCGACACCGCGTTCGCGAACACGAACTACTGGTGCGCGGGGTGGGGCCGTTTCGATGGCGTCGGCGCGGAAGGGGCACTCGTGAGTGCCTTCAATGCTGCTGCGAAGACCGCGAGTGCGTTTCGGATCGGTGTCTCGGACACGGATGCATCCCACTACGACAGCGCCGAGATCGGCGTCACCTTCTGGGGCGACTACGCCTGATGAAGCGCATCGTCTATACCCGTCCCGACCGCGGCGTCTCCATCTGCGCCCCGTCCCTCACGGCGCTGGCCTACATGACAGGCGGCGGCGGGCGCTGGGACGGCTTCCCGCGCGGCTTCCTGGACCGCCAGATTGCCAAGCAGGCCGAAGAGTGCGGCGAGTGGGCGGCGGCGCGCTTCGTGCGCGCCATGCAGTTCGGCGGCTGCTCCACCGCCGAGGCCTACGGCATCACGCGTGACCGCTTCTGCGCGCATCTGGGCACGGGCGGCGAGCTGTGGGACGTGGCGGACGTGCCGACAGACCGGACGTATCGGGACGCCTGGCGGCGTTCGCCAAACGGCGGGCCGATCCTGCTTGACGAGCGCAAGGTGCGCGAGATCCAGGAACTCAGGACGTGGCGGGCTTACGAGGCCAGCCGACGAGGCTCCGGGTAATCGACCGCAGGAGATAGGCGCCTTCCCGCTGCCAACCCCTGATCCTGGTGCCAAATCGGCGGTTAGCCGCGTCGTGATCGAACAGCGACGTAAGCAAAGCGGGGTCCAGGTGCGAGATGGCGCATCCGGGAACAGTGCCCATGGCAAGAGCGAATGTCGTCTGATCGACATCGCCCCATTCGGCGACCTTGCTCAGATCGGCCCATGCCTCGATGAAGCGGCGGGCTGGCTCTGTCGGCCTCACGACGATGTATCCGGATCTGACGCTGACATTGACGGAGCCGGTCTTGAGCCGCCGCGCGACGAGGCGCACAGCGATATCTCCAGACCCCTCCAGAAGCGGCAAGGGGTTCTCCTTGGCGACGCAGTCGACATCGCAGACCAGGATGGTCCTGCCGGGGTGCCGGTCCATGGCCGCCAGGACCTGGCCCGCCTTGGCCATGGTGTTCGCCTGATGTCCGCCGGGGCGCCTTGGCACTGGGACGAACTCGTAGGGCACGCCGATCTCATCGAGGCTGGCCGCCAGCTGGTGCGCGAGCGGCCGATACATGTCGTCCTCGGTGAACCAGCCGCAGACGATCCAATCCCGGGGCTCGCCGCCCCTGATGTTGGCGGCGCCCGTCATTCGTGCCTCGGCGTGCCGCTTCTGAGATCGAGCAGGACGCCGGCC
>DATBKR010000705.1:0-2577 GCA_036555805.1 Hyphomicrobiaceae bacterium
AGCGCCCCTGCATGAATTCATTGCAAAGCGCATCCTGTCACGCAGCTTTCGTTTGACCAAACGAGGTGAGGCCCTTCGACTCGGCCCACATGGAGAGGGCATACGACTACGCCCGCGCCCTTGTGGTGTGGGGCCAGTGGCTTCGCCATTGGCATCTCACGCGGGAGGGCGTGCACTCCGCACCGCGTTCGCCTGCCAGCAGATCGCGAAAGAGAAATCGGCCGTCTGGCAGGCGGAGCTGAAGGCGAGCCAGTCTGTCTGGGCCGCGCGCGCCGAGCGAACCGCCCAAGAAGAGTTAGGCCTGCATCAGATCATGCGTCAGATCAGGGGTCGTGTCCCGAGTGGTGGTGTAGGAGCTGTGGGGAAGTAGCCCGCCGCAGCGACCGCCAAGCGTCACGGCGGAGGCGGGCTACTTATCCACAGCGGCGGTCACCGCGATGCATCTGGGTAGAATTGGGTTGCGAGTCGCAACTCTGACCCAGGGACACCACGATGACCGATGACAAGATTGCCCTTCAGGAGCTTCTGGAGAAGTCCTCCGACGCCAGCTTGCTGCGCGAGATGATCGGCTTCGCCGCGCAGCGGCTGATGGCATTGGAGACGGACGCATTGTGCGGTGCCGGCCACGGCGAACGCACCGCCGAGCGTATCAACCACCGCAACGGCTTCCGTGACCGCGACTGGGAGACCCGCGTGGGCACCGTCGAGCTGCGCATTCCGAAGCTTCGCAAGGGCAGCTATTTCCCAGGCTTTCTTGAACCTCGGCGAATGGCCGAGAAGGCGCTGACCGCGGTGATCCAGGAAGCCTACGTGCACGGCATATCAACCCGCAGCGTCGATGACCTGGTGCAGGCCATGGGCGGCTCGGGCGTCTCCAAGAGCCAGGTGTCACGGCTCTGCGCCGAGATCGACGAACGTGTGCAGGCCTTCCTGCATCGGCCGATCGAGGGCGACTGGCCGTATGTCTGGCTGGACGCCACCTACGTGAAGGTGCGCCAGAACGGCCGCATCATCTCGGTAGCGGTGATCATCGCCGTCGGTGTGAATACTGATGGCCGCCGCGAAGTGCTCGGCATGGCCGTCGGTGCCAGCGAGGCCGAGACCTTCTGGACCGAGTTCCTGCGCAGCCTGGCGCGGCGTGGCCTGCGTGGCGTCAAACTGGTGATTTCGGACGCCCACGAGGGGCTGAAGGCCGCGGCCGATCGCGTGCTGAATGCCTCATGGCAACGCTGCCGCGTCCACTTCATGCGCAATGCCATGGCACATGCCGGCAAGACACAGCGGCGCATCGTCTCGGCCTGGATCGGCACGGCATTCGCCCAGGATGACGCCGATACCGCCCGCACGCAGTGGCGCACCGTCGCCGACCAATTGCGCCCGCGTGTGCCGAAGCTCGCCGGCCTGATGGATGACGCCGAGGCGGACGTGCTTGCCTTTACCACATTCCCCAAGGAGCACCGCGCCAAAATCCACAGTACCAATCCGTTGGAACGATTGAACGGCGAGATCAAGCGTCGTACCGATGTGATCGGCATCTTCCCCAACGACGCCGCCATCGTCCGCCTCGTCGGTGCCATCCTGCTCGAACAGAACGACGAATGGGCCGTCCAGCGCCGCTACATGAGCCTGGAAACCCTCGGCTCTGTCAGCGATACTGCAGTCGTCAGCCTGCCGGCTGTGGCAGCCTGACCTCGCAGCCAACGCTGCTCAGGAGCATCGCTCCTACACCACGGGCTGGGACACGATCCTCGATTGCCTTGCGGACGCCGGCGACCTTGTGCGACCCGAGCCGGTCCATGACCACGATATCGCCGCGGCGCAGCGTGGGAACCAGCACCTGCTCGACATAGGCGAGGAACGCCTCGCCGTTGATCGCCCCATCGAACACGCAGGGGGCAACCAGACCATCCTGGCGCAGCCCGGCGATGAAGGTCGAGGTATTCCAGTGTCCGTGTGGGACGGCATCGACCAGCCGATGGCCCACCTCGGCCCAACCGTAGTACCTGGTCATATTGGTCTTGGTCCAGGTCTCGTCGATGAAGATCAACCGAGCCGGATCGAGCGTCGGCTGGCTCTCACGCCATTCCGCACGCGCCTGGGCGACGTCCGGCCGATCCTGCTCGGCCGCCCGGAGCGACTTTTTTTGAGCGTCAGGCCAAGCAGCTTCAGCGTATGCCAGATCAGCCCGACGCTCGCCGCAACCTGGTGCGTCGCCAACAGCCATGCCCGCAGAGCTTCGATCGTTGTGTCGCCCCGTTCGGCAACATACGCGCGGATCGCCGCATAGAATGGCGCCAGCTTCGGCGGCTTGTGGCCGCGCCCCGAGCGCGCCGTGGTCTCCCCCGTCGTGCGACGCCGGGCCAGCGCCTTCGATACATACGAAACGCTCACCCGGAGCAGCTCCGCCACCTCACCAACCCGCTCGCCATCATCCGACACAGCGAAAACCCGCTCGCGCAGGTCCTGTGAATACGCTTTGCCCCGCTGATACAGCATCCTCGCCTCCGGCTTCCCTCAACCGGAGCCCCACGAATCACATCTCCAGCCCGTTTCGGAAGACCTGTTGATTCCAGCAGG
>DATBKR010000706.1:0-2666 GCA_036555805.1 Hyphomicrobiaceae bacterium
CGAGGCGCGCCGGGTGGTCGCCGACCGATGAGCGGCGCCCGCGACGGGTGGCTTTGCGGCGAGCAGTTCGAGCGGGCGTCATGACGTGTCGATCCTGATCGGCATCGGGGCGGGCGCCGGCCGATGTCGTGGCTGGCAGCCGCGGGCGAAGACCTCGATGACGATCATGCGGCCGCCGCAGCGCGGGCAGGGGCAGGTGAGCACGCGTGGCTCGTCTGCTGCTGCGGCCTTCTCCTGCTCGGGCTCAACGACGCGGGGCACAGCACGGATGAGCTCGCGGGCGCGAGCGATGCTGGCGGCACGATTGCCATTGGCGAAGAGGCCGTAGTGGCGGATGCGGTGGAAGCCCTTGGGCAGCACGTGGATCAGGAAGCGGCGGATGAACTCGTGCGGGGCGAGCGTCATGGTCTTCCAGCGGTCGAGTCCTTCGACGCGGTAGTCCTTCCAGCGGAAGGCGACGGCGTTGGCGTCGGCGGCGACCAGCCGGCGGTTGGAGATGGCGACGCGATGGGTGTAGCGCGAGAGATAGGCGAGCACAGCTTGCGGGCCCGCGAACGGCTCCTTGGCGTAGACCACCCACTCTCGCCTGCGCAGCGGCGCCAGGAAGCGCTTGAACGCCCGCTTGTCGGCGAGCGCTGCATGCTCGCCGAAGAAGGCGAGGCGGTCTTGCCCGTGGGCCTCGGCCAGCATGGCCAGCAGCCGTCCGCGGAACAGGCGCGAGAGCACCTTGACGGGGACGAGGAAGTGAGGCCGCGCCGGGATCCAGCGTTCGCCATCCACCGACAGTCCGCCACCCGGCACGATCATGTGCACATGCGGATGGTGCGTGAGAGCGGAGCCCCAGGTGTGCAGCACCGCCGTGATGCCGATGCGGGCTCCGAGATGCTTGGGATCGGCCGCGATCATGAGCATCGTGTCGGCCGCGGCCTTCATGAGCAGGTCGTAGATTATCCGTTTGTTCTGGTAGGCGATGTCGGCGAATCGGCGCCGGCAGCGTGTAGACGACATGGAAGTAGCCGACGGGCAGCAGCTCGGCCTCGCGCTCGGCAAGCCACTGCCTCGCCGCTGCGCCCTGGCACTTGGGACAGTGCCGGTTGCGGCAGGAGTTGTAGGAGATGGTGGTGTGCGCGCAGGCGTCGTTCTCGCAGCGCGCAACGTGCCCGCCGAGCGCCGCGGTGCGGCAGCGCTCGATCGCGCTCATCACCTTCAGCTGGTCGAGGCTCACGTGCCCGCGGTTGGCCTCACGCCAAGCGGGACCGTGGTCGCGAAAGATATCCGCGACCTCCAGAGCTGGGCGGTCCACGCCGGTGGTGCGTTATGCGGCCTTGGGACTCCGGCGCTTCTTTCTCAGCCTGCGGTGCTTGGAGCCGAGCTGTTTGAGCGGACTATCGATGGTCGCGATCCGACCCGTGGCGACACGGGTATATCGCGCGGTTGTGTCCAGCTTCGAATGCCCGAGAAGGGCCTGGATATAACGAATGTCGATCCCCTTCTCGAGCAGGTCCGTCGCGAACGAGTGCCGCAGCGAATGCAGGCTGATCCGCTTCGTGATCCCCGCGGCTGCCGCTGACTCGTGGAAGATGCGGCTCAACTGGCGGTAAGCAAGATGCTGCCCTTGCCGACGGCCAGGAAATAACCAACGCTCCCCTACCGGTACGCCCGCGTCGAAGCGTGTCGGGCGTACCTTCCACCATTCTCGCAGCGACAACAGCAACTCCGGCGGCAGCATGACATGCCGGTCCTTGCGCCCTTTCGACTGCACGATCCGGATGATCATCTGCGCGCTGTCGAGGTCACCATCCTTGAGCCGGACAATCTCGCCGGCGCGAAGCCCGCAGCCATAGCCGAGGGAGAGCATCACGCGATCCCTGAGGCTGACGGCCATGTCCAGCAGCCGCTTGGCTTCATCGGGGCTCATGGTAAGCGGCAGCTTCTATGGCTCCTTCAGGTGATAGATCTCGGCCGCGAGATCGTGCCGCCTCAGCGTGACCCGGAACAGGAACTTCACCCCGGTCATGATCCGGTTGCGATTGGGGATGCTGAGCCCGGCTTCGACCAAGCGCAGCTGGAAGCGGCGAACGTCGTCGGCGGTGGCTGTGTCGGGGGAGCGCTTCAAGAACGCCGCAAACTGCCGGCAGCTGTAGATGTGGCTGCGCTGCGAATGGGGCCCCAGCTGGCGCGCAGCCATATCCTCGATCATGCGCTGGCGCAGCGGACTGACGGTGGTATCAGTACTCATGGGGAGCTTCTCCTGAGTGAGGTTGCCAAGACCTCCATCTTCCTCAGGATGGGGCTCCCCACCCCGCTATGATTGCGCTCTCAACCCGCTCCCCAGCCATCTAACGGGCACCACCGCGCAGCGGCTATCGCGGCAGCGATTTAGTGCTCTGTTGGCTTTCAGAAATCGGAAATCAGAAATCGGAAATCAGAAATCAAAAGGCAACGGGCTGCTTCCGATTTCCGACTTCCGATTTCCGATTTCTCTTCTCGCTTCAGGGGAGATCGCAGGTGGTGAGACGGTGACTCTAGTGTTCTGACTCATTCATTTGATACCCGCGACTACCTGCTGCAGGGCTTGGCGGGCTCGGGCGTTCTTGGCGAGGATGGTATCGGCCTTGGCCGTCCACTTGAAGGGCTTCGGTTTGCCGTTGCGCGCTGCAATCCAG
>DATBKR010000707.1:0-4893 GCA_036555805.1 Hyphomicrobiaceae bacterium
CACCCTGCATCTGCCGTCGTACCGAGCATCGCCGGCGCCGGTCGTTGGCCGGCCGCGGCAGCGCTCGTCTGCCACGACACGCTCCGCAGCAGATGGAGCCCCGGCCGCCGGCGCATCACAGAGGTCAATGCAGCTTGGCGCGGCAGCCTCACCCCATCGTCAGCCCAGCCTGCTCCGCACGCCGCCGCTCGCCTCAATCGAGCAACCCGTCCGCGACCACGAAATCCCCATAGCACTCGCGGCACCGGCGTGCCCCACGACTCGCGGGTTCCTTCCCTGGAGGCTTTCGGACGCCGGCCCCGGTGCCTGCCTCACTGTCGCGATGGGCCGGCATCCGAAACCCTTCACAATAGCCGCCACCGCCCGTTCGCCCGGTTCCGGGACGAACCGGACCACCATGAACCCTGACGAGCTCGCTGTCGTGTACAATTGGCCTATGGCAGCGAGCCACGCCCCATACGAGAGCGAGTCGGTCGTCGAGGGTTTTGACTACTACCCGCACGGCGGCCTGCGCGTCGACACGAAGGCCAACTACGGTGGCGTCCGCAACAAGTACGCAGGCCAAGTCCCACCCATCATACGCGCCATGATCGTCGAAGTCGTGCCCGGCATCGTAGCCGTCGAATTGAAGCCGCTTGGGCTAGCCCGGTAATACGAAGTTCGGCACCCTTGCCAGGGCATCATTGATGGCTTTCTGCATCCGCGACTTCAAATCTCTGTCGTCATTGATCTGACGGGTAACCTGGCGAGTGAATTCACCGTGGCCGAAGAAATCCGCCACCGTCTCCACGATTGTCCCAGCGGCATTCGAGCCGTGCACACTCGCGTTGCTAACTGATGCCGCGGTGACATTCACGCTGATAAACGGGGAGGTAGCGCGCGCGGCGCAGTCGAGTCGCAGGAGCATATCGAAGCCGACCCGGAATGCAGGGTCGGCAAACGACCCAAGCACGCTCGGTTGCGTCGTGTGGAACTCGGCGTTGCTCCCTGGCAGTCGAAGCTCGATGGACATAGAAGTCGGGCTCGTCCGCCGCCAACTGCTCTTAAGTTCGGCCAAGTTCACATTGGCGTCGCGCCCCCTCCAGCCGCTCCGGAACTCGCGGCCATTGATAGTCTGCTTGATCTTTTCGCTGACGATGCCGCGGCCCACCCGATCCCACATCGTTGCCAGCGCATTCGCGAAAGGATCGCCCTGGTGCGGGAGAACGAAGTTGAGGCCGACCGCCGTGTGGCCGCCGCCCTTTGCGCATTTGCCCTTGTTGGGCGAGCCGTCGTAGAAGAGACTGTTGCACTTGCCACAGAAACGCCAATTGCGCTGCGATTTAGGCGTCTCCGCAACGTCGTGCGGAAGTACGAAGTTGAGGCCGATCGCCTGATGTCCGCCGCCTGCCGGGCATGCTCCCTTCTGTGGAGAGCCGTCGAAAAACATTCCGTGACACTTGCCGCAGAAGCGCCAGTTGTGTTGCGCGTTCCCCGTCTCGGGGCCGCTGTGAGGCAGCACGAACACGAGTCCTGCCGGCTGATGGCCGCCGCCGTCCGCACAGCGACCTTTGTCGTGCGAGTCGTCGAAGTACATGACGCTACATTTGCCGCAGAATCGCCAGTCGGCCTGGCTTCCACCCTGCGCGAACACGCAACTGGGCCATACGGAAGGTGCTGCGGTTGCCAAGAGCCCACAACCTCCCGAAACGATGAGGCTCCTACGTGTCTGTGTGAATAGCATGAGTATCTCCGAACCCTGCTTTCCTGCTCCAGCCCGGTTTGCTGATCCGTACACCTCCGCCGCGTCCGCATACGCGAGCCGTCGGTCGAGAGGATGCTTCGGGGGTCGTTACGCGTCGTTCAGGCCGCCGCAACGATCGCCGACCTCCTGTCGGTGAGATTAGCGAAGGCCACCTCCGGCAGTCCAAGGTTGTTGGCCAGAAGCTGGCGCGGCACCTTCGCGATCCAGTCGGACAACAGGGCCTCGGAGTACGTGCCGCTGTCGAGCGCAGCGACGATCTCGCACTCATCGTTGCCAATATTCTGCACCGAGTGTCCGCATCCACGGGGTATATACGCGCAATCGCCAATCGTGAGTTCCGCAACGGCCATGCGCTTGTCGGACGCAAACAGCGTAACCCGTGCCCGCCCCCTGGCGACGTAGTGCCATTCGTTGGCATTCGGATGCCAGTGCGGGGCGTGCATCGCACCCGGTTTCAACTTGATAAGCGCGCCCGTGATCGTCGTCGATATGGGATACTCGCGCGCCGATGCCACGTGCATGCTGCCCCCCGCCGACTCGACCCGCGGTCTCTGCGCCGTCAGCCGGAAGCGGTGCGTCCGCCTGTGCTCCAGCACCTGAACGGCGCGGGCCTTCGGGCTGTCGCGTGAAATCACCTCGCCCTGCTTGATGTAGACTTCCGCCGTCGGTATTTTGGCGGCCACGTCGCCCGACAGGCCCAGGGCGTGGGAAAGCATTCCCGCATCCAATCGGCTCATCCAATCGCTGAGGCCGAATGTTCCATGCTCCCCGTATAGCCCATCGTCGAAGGCGAGGATGGCGTGGCACGGCTGGGTCCCGAGGGCCTGGATGGCGTGGGCGTGCCCCTTGGGAAAGTACCAGAGGTCGCCGGCTCCATAGTTGGCAACCTCGGTTTCCCCTTCCGGGTCGACAACAGTGATTTGGCAGTGGCCGCCCAATATGTAGGCCCACTCCGCCGAATTGTGCCAATGCATCTCGCGCACGCCGCCAGGATTGAGGTACAGGTGCGCAAGGGCAATATCGGTAGCGATCGGCAGGCCCTTGGTGGTGATCTCGCGGGCCCAGCCGCCTGACGTGGCTTTGATCGCCGACTTGTCGAGCGAGGCCGTGAACGTCACGGGATCACCGGTGCGGCGCGGAATGAGCGCAACGTGCTCGGATGCCGGGGCCACGTCGTAGCCCGCCGCATGTCCGTCACTGCCGGCGGCCTGTGCGTGTGCCGCGGCGAAACCGCCTGCAGCAAACGCCAGCCCCCCGAGAAATGCTCGGCGATTGGTGTCAGTCACGACGCATCCCCCTTCACCTACGAATTGGTCCTGACGGGTCGGGTAGTTTTCCTCTATCGAAGCGGGTCCACGGCGCCAGAATTCCGGACAACGCTCGAACTTCGCAGCGGCAGTTTCCGGGGCCGTACAGTGGGGGTTGCCGCAAGCTCAGGCTTTGCGATACCCTTGCCTTCTGCCTGCCTTCTCCCTGTCTTTTCCCTGACTTCCCCCGAGGAACCTGAGGCAGGGCGCACAAGAGCGCGTCGTGATCTACCTTTTCGAAGATTATTCACTGGACGCTGACTGCAGGGAGCTCCGGCGCGGACCCGAGTTGATCGCGGTCGAGCCCCAAGTCTTTGATTTTCTGCAATATCTTATCTCCAACCGCGAACGCGTTGTAAGCAAAGACGAGCTGATCGCGGTGGTCTGGGGCGGCCGCATTGTCTCGGAATCCGCGATCAGCAGCAGGATTACTGCTGTCCGGCATGCGGTTGGAGACAGCGGGGAAGCGCAGCGCTTGATCCGCACTATTGCCCGCAAGGGACTTCGGTTTGTAGCCGCGGTGCGGGAAGAGCAGCGGTCGGCCAAGGCCGACCTCCTGCCTCGGCGAGACGAACAGAATGACGCCGCGCCCGTTGGTGAAACGAGCCACTCGTCCGTCAATCAAGCTCCCGGGTACATCAGCAGACCTAACAACATTACGAAGCTCGTGCAGCCGCGCGTTGCTACGCAGGACGCGGCGCCGGCCTCTCAACCGTTCTCGGATGGACGGGTACCCGACTTCCTCCAACCGCTGCAGAGACTTACCGCACGGTTGAGCACACGGCGCAGCCTTCTCGGCGGGGACCTAACTGGTAGGCGACGCGTTTGGCTGGCCGCCGGCGGCCTCGCGTGTCTCGTGTTGGGCGCCACGTACCTCCTCGTACCGCTCTGGGCGCACCACCTGCCACCTCGGGTCAGTGAGCTGTTCACCGAAGCCGACGCAAGGCGCGTTGCTGCCATCGCTGCTGACAAGCAACTTCCTCTGCCCGCGTTCCAGATCATCGAGCCCGCCAGGGATGCTCCCAAGGGTCTCAGGCGCTTCGTCGGCGTCTGGGTGAGCGACACGGGATGGCCAAACTCAAATCGTCAGCTCATGCTGATTGTCACGCGTGTCGATCAAGACGGCTTTGCCATAGGCTACGCGGTCGATGGGCCGCCTCAACCACTGAGCCACGTTCAAAGTCCGGCCGGTTTCCATTCTTTCAGGGCGCGCATTTCCGGACCCTTGCTGTCCTACGGCAACGAGTACGATGAGCGCGTCGTATCCTTTACCCCAGAGAACCGTGCTGTATTTCACAAGAAGTGGCGGGACGGGTTCTCGGGCTCGGTTTGGCTCGCTCCTGTTTGGACCCTGATCGACGCCGAGAGTGTCGCGGATGCAAACAGGGTGGCGCGATGACACGACGATCCACCAATCGCGTGGCACGATCCAGGTGCGACTGCGGGATGGAGCAAACCGTCCAAAAGGTCGAACGGTTCTGCCGCTTCGTGCGCTGATAGACGCGACCGCAGGTCCCGCGCCACACTCCGAGGTTTGAGCGACCTTGTCGCTATCGATCCGAGGGCGCTGGAAATGCGTTGAGCCGTCCAGCTGTAGGACAGGTTGCGGAAGATTCTGCGCCGCGGCATCCCTCATGCGCCCCACGGTCATTTCGGGTCATTTTTCCCATCGCCCCTTCACCTCAAGGGACCTCTTCCCTGCCGGTGCCGTCCCAGGATTGGTGGGAATCGGAGGTGGCGTTATCTCCGGCTTGGAACTGAAAGCCAAAACGGCGGTTGGCAGCCGCCGACGGAGACAACGCCATGACGACAGATATCACGGGAGCAGATTCGGAGCACCTG
>DATBKR010000708.1:0-1775 GCA_036555805.1 Hyphomicrobiaceae bacterium
GCGCTTCCCCGCCCGCGTGCTGCTGTGGCCCGTCCGGGTGCAGGGCGAGACCTGCGCGGCGGAGGTGGCCGCCGCCATCGCCGGCTTCAACGCCATGCCTCCCGACGGGCCGATCCCGCGCCCGGACGTCCTCATCGTGGCGCGCGGCGGCGGCAGCCTGGAGGACCTGTGGGGCTTCAACGAGGAGATCGTGGCCCGCGCCGCCGCCGCCAGCGCCATCCCGCTCGTGTCCGCTGTCGGCCACGAGACCGATTGGACCTTGATCGACTGGGTGGCCGACGCGCGCGCGCCCACGCCCACCAAGGCCGCCGAGTGGGTGGTGCCCAAATACGCCGAGCTGGTAGAGCAGACCGGCAAGCTCGGGCTGCGCCTCAGGACGGCGACCTGGCGCGCGGTGGAGGCTCTGCGCGTGCACCTGCGCGCGGCGCAGCGCGGCCTGCCGCGCCGGCATGAGCTGCTGGCCCTGCCGCGCCAGCGCTACGACTCCGCCGAGCGCCGTCTCGGGCGGGCGCTGCTGGAGAACGCGCGCGCCCACGAGCGGCGCCTGGTGCGCGTCGCCACGCGCCTCACGCCGCAGCTCCTGGCCACGCGCATCGAGCGCGCAGGCGCGCGCGTCGACGGCCTGCGGCGGCATGCGGCGGCCTCGCTGGCGGCCGCGACGGCGCGCCGGCGCCTGCGTCTGGAGCGGGCCGCCTCGCGCCTCGCGCCGCAGACGATCGGCGACCGCGTGGCGCGATGCTCGGACCGTGCCGCGGCGCTCAACGCGCGCCTGCAGCAGGGCATCGCCACGGCGCTGGGCGCCCGGCAGCGCTACCTCGTCGCCTGCGCCAAGCTGCTCTCCTCGCTCAGCTACCAGGGCGTCCTGAAGCGCGGGTTCGCCCTCGTGCGCGATGCCAGAGGGCACAGCGTACGCTCCGTGCGCCAGGTCGCGCCGGGCGAGCGCCTCGACATCGAGCTGGCCGACGGCCACGTTGCGGCGCGGGCTCAGGAGGGGTTGCAGGAGCCTGCCCGTGAGGCCGCTCACGCACTGGCCGAGGGGCTCGAGCAGCCGACGGGCGGGGCGGAGAGCGAGCAGGCCCGCCCGCAGTCGCCATCGCGGCGCAGCGAGCCGGGACGCGGCAGGAGCCGGGGGGGATCGAGCGAAGGCCAGGGCTCGCTGTTCTGAGCCGTTCCGCGAAGGCCTCCCCTCTTGGCCATTCTGCCGGTCGGACACGATGCCACTGCGTCGCGGCGTGGCGCGTGCGGTATGGTGGTCGGATCATGAGCGGCAGAAGGTGCTGGGCCGGCGTCGAGGACGATGGGGCATGAATCGGTTTGAGCGGCTGTTCGGCCTCAGGGGCGAGGCAAAGCTTCGCTACTTCGACGGCGAGTTCCAGGTGCTGATACCCGGCGACTTCGTGCGATGTGCGGTGACCGGCGAGCCCATCACCCTTGCCGACCTGCGCTACTGGAGCGTGGAGCTGCAGGAAGCCTACGCCAGCGCCGACATCGCCTTCGCCCGCCACCGCGCGCTCGCGGAGCGCCGCGCGCGGCGGTAGGCGGCCGTGTTTGTCATGCCGGGCGAGCCCGTAAGGGCGAGACCCGGCACCCAGAGTCACGAGACCATGCCTTCCTCCCTGAAGCCTGGGTCCGGGATATTCCGCTTCGCGGAATTCCGGGACGACAAGAAGGCGCTGGAGCCACGAGAGTCAGAACACTAACCGCGCTTCCGCCCCATCGCGCCGTCCATCAACGCCGCCAGCCGCTCCGCGTCGGGCGCGGCGAAGTGCAGTGTG
>DATBKR010000709.1:0-5343 GCA_036555805.1 Hyphomicrobiaceae bacterium
GGAAGTATTCCACTGTGGGAGCCCTGCGCCGAGTTCCGGTCAAGCTAGCAGACCGCTCAGGGTCGCCACAACGCGGACCGAATGCAGCACGTGCAACATTTGCCGGCGGATTGCACATGAAATCGGCTTCACTCAGGCGAGGAGCCGGCGCACCTCGCGCTGGAGGGCCGGCAGCAGGTCGCGCTCGAACCACGGATTGGCCGTCAGCCACGCGTTGTTGCGCCACGACGGATGCGGCAGCGCGATGCGCCGCGGCGTCTCGACCGAGGTGAGGCGCGCCTGCCACTGCCTGACGGTTTCCGTCATGCCGGCTCCGTCAGGCAGACCCAGATGCCAGCGCTGGGCGTAGGTCCCGACCAGCAGCACCAGCTCGAGCTGGGGCATGGCCGCGAACAGCCGCCCGTGCCAGGTGGCTGCGCATTCGCGCCGCGGCGGCAGATCGCCGCCGGCCGCGTCGTGGCCGGGGAAGCAGAAGCCCATGGGCACGATGGCCACGCGGGCCTGGTCGTAGAATTCCTCCGGCGTGACTGCCAGCCAGGCCCTCAGCCTGTCCCCGGAGGGGTCGGTGAAAGGCGCACCCGAGGCATGGACGCGTACCCCCGGCGCCTGGCTGCAGATCGCCAGACGCGCCGTAGCGCTGGGCCGCACCACGGGCCGCGGCTCGTGCGGCAGTGGCGCCCCCTGGGGCGCGTCGCGGCAGATGCGACAGGCGCGGATCTCGCGGGCCAGGGCCGCCAGCTCTGGCGCCGCCCGGCTCATAGGTCGAGCACAAGCCCGTCCTCGGCCAGGACCGCGCGCGGGTCGGAAACCTCCCCGCGCCTGGCCAGCATTCCCTCCGCCATGTGTGTGAGCATGACGCGCCTGGGCGCGATGCGGTCGAGGTGGGAGCGGATGGTGGTCCAGCTCAGGTGGTAGCGCGGCGCGCCCTCGAAGTGGGAGCACTCCATGATGTAGAGGTCGGCGCCCTGCCCGGCCGGCACCAGGTTCTCGACCCACTCGCTGTCGCCCGTGAAGCTCAGCACCTTGCCCTCCGCCTCGAAGCGCAGACCATAGGACGGCGCACCGGACGGGTGGCTCACCTCGAACGGCGTGAGGCCCACGGGGCCCGCGTCAAGGCGTACCTCGGGCGCCAGCTCCAGGAACGTCAGGTCGTGCCGGAGCGGCACCTTAGCGGAACCGGGGAACAGGGCCTCGGAGGCGGCCCTCACCCGCGCCTCGACACCCGCCGGCCCGACCACCGTGAGCGGCACCGTGCGCTTGGCCACGTGCTTGGCGTGCAGCAGCCACCAGACGAGGCCCGCATAGTGATCGCCGTGCAGATGCGAGATGAAGATGGTCGGCACCGCATTGGGGTCGAGCCCGAGCCGGCTGAAGCCGATGAGGGCGCTGGCCCCGCAGTCGATCAGGAAGCGCGTTCCCGCCGCCTCGACGAGGTAGCAGGTCTGCAGGCGCCCGCCCGACCCAAAAGCGTCCCCGCACCCTACGACCGTGAGCCTCATGACACGCGCATTCCTATGCCTTTACGCCTTCGCACTCGGGCGGGCGGAGACCCGCTGGTGCCAGCGGTCCAGATGCTTCAACTCCGGCGGGCGCTGGATGCGGGCCAGCTTCATGAAGTCGACGGCCACCAGCGCCGTGATGTCGGCAACCGACAGCGTGTCGCCGGCAATATACTCCCGGCCCGCCAGTTCCCGGTCCAGGAAGCCCAGGACTTCCAGCGCCTTGGGCTTGTTCGCCTCGCCCCAGTCCGCCACCTGCGGCACCTCCAGGTGCGCCATGGCCGGATGCAGGTGCCGGAATGCCTGCGCCACGCACCAGAAGAGCCCCAGCTCCACGCGCCGGTTCCACATCTCCACCCTGGCCCGGCCGAGCGCCCCCTTGCCGAACAGGGCCGGCTCCGGCTGCACCTCCTCGAAATAGCGGCAGATGGCGATGGTCTCGGAGATGGCCGTGCCGTCGTCGAGGACGAGCACCGGGACGCGCTGGAACCAGTTGAGCTCGGTGAATTCCGGGGTCTTCAGGGCGCCCTTCATCAGGTCCAGCTCCTCGAACGGAACCTGGATGCCCTTCTCCGCCAGAAAAATGCGCACGCGGCGGGGGTTGGGTGCCGCGCGCGTCTCCAAGATCTTCATTTCCATGCCGCTCCCAGGACTTGCCCCCGCTGCCGGGGGGTGCTGTTGGTCGATGCATCCTATCAAGGTTTCAGGTTTCAGGGATCAGGTTTCATATCACGCGGCTCGGGCGTCGGGGGTCGGCAGCCGGGCGTCGGCAGATCGTGAGAAACGGGCGGCCGGTTTCGACCCCCGACGCCCGACCGCCGACGCCCGACCTTCGACCATTCACGCGGCCTTAAGGGTTTGCTGAGCAGATAGCCGGCGCCAAAGTCCTTCAGTACGGCGAATTTTTGTCAGATGTCCGAGCTTCGAGAGTACGCGACTCCGGACCCTGGAGACGCGGCCGACCCGTGTCCGCGTGCGCCGACCAAGGACCAGCGCGCCACTGCGCGTCAGAAGGTACGCGAAATCCGCAACCGCCTCGCGCACGGCTCCTGCCGCAAGCCCGATTTTGAGTACGAGCTCTTGTGCATGTTCGCTCGAAAGGAGCTGTCCGCACGCGTGGCCCTGCCGCTGCTCGCCACCATCTTCGCGCTGGCGTCGACGTTCTGGGCGCCGGTGCACCATGCGGCGGTGTGGCTGGCGGTCATCATCGCCATGAAGTTCATCGTGGTGGCGGCGTGCCGCCGGCTGCTCTCCCGGCCGCGGAGCGAGGCGAACGCGGCGCGCTGGCGCCGCCTGCTCCTCTGGCTGGAGCTGGGGAACGGCATCGCCTGGGGTGGCATCGCCGTGGTCGGGCTCGGCACGACCGACGCTACCGGCCACGTGTTCATGCTGGCCTGCCTGATCGTGCTCCTCGCCATCCGCATGACGTTCGCCTCGGCGGTGATGACGGTCCTGTGCGCGGGCACCATCCCGATCACGCTCGCGGTGGTGGCGCGGCTCCTCGCCCAGGGCGACCCGTTCTATCTGGCCATGGCGGCCATTGCCGTGGGCCTGCACGCCTATTTCATCGTGCTGGCGCGCGGCCTCAACGCTACCGCGCTCGCCATGCTGGAGTTCCGCGCCGAGAAGGACGCGCTGATCGCCGAGATCGAGGGCGAGAAGGCCATCTCCGACGAGGCGCGGCGCCGCGCCGAGGCCGCCAGCGTGGCCAAGTCGCGCTTCCTGGCCACCATAAGCCACGAGCTGCGCACGCCGCTCAACGCCATCCTCGGGTTCTCCGAGGTGATGAAGGGCGAACTGCTGGGGCCGATCCGCAACGGCAGTTACCGGGAATACGCCGCCAACATCCATGACAGCGGACGTCATTTGCTGCAGCTCATCAACGAGGTGCTGGACCTCTCCCGCATCGAGGCCGGCCGCTACGAGCTGCAGGAGGCGCCGGTGCGGCTCGCTGACGTAGCCGAGGAGTGCCTGCGGCTCCTCAACCTGCGCACCGAGAGCAAGGGCCTCACCGTAACGCTGACGGCAGGCAGGGGGCTGGAGCCGCTGTGGGCGGACGAGCGTGCCATCCGCCAGATCTGCCTCAACCTGCTCTCCAACGCCCTCAAATTCACGCCCCGTGGCGGCGAGATCACGGTCACCGCCACAACTGCGCCCGATGGCGGGCAGATGCTCGTCGTGAAGGACACCGGACCGGGCATCCCGAAGGAGGAGATTCCGAGAGTCATGCAGGCGTTCGGCCAGGGATCGCTGGCGCAGCAGACTTCCGAGGGCGGCACCGGACTTGGCTTGCCGATCGTGCAAAGCCTGGTGCGTCTGCACGGCGGCACGTTCAAGCTGCGCTCGGTACTGCGCAAGGGCACCGAGGCCGTCGTCTGGCTGCCGCGCGGCCGCGTCCTCGGCGCCGCGCCGTGGCCGTCGGCGCACAGGCCGGGGCCGGCCCAGGGGCCGGGAGAGGCCGCCGAGGTGCCCGACGACCGTCGCGGAGCCGGCGCCGAACCGTGGTGGCGCACAGCCGCGGGCCCAACACAGCCCCGGGCGTCGCAGCAGGCGACGACGGGCTGTTGAGCACGCGCTCATGTGCATTGCCGCGCGCCCCGCCGCGTCCTACATGGTTGAGCCCCTGCGTGCGGCTATCCCGTTGTCATCGCCTGGAGCATCGCGGCCGATGCAAACGCCCTGTGTCCGCGTCTGCGGCATCGACCCGCACACGGGCTTGTGCGCAGGCTGCGGCCGGACGCTGTACGAAATCGCACGCTGGGCCGCGATGACCGACGATGAGCGCCGGCGTGTCATGCTGGCCTTGCCCGACAGGCAGAGAGAAGCGACCCCCGACGCGGGGAGGTGAGCATGGCGGCGTGGGTTGCTCTGCTGCTCTTGATGATCGCCGGCATGGCGCTGCTGGTGCGCGCGGACGCGGCCTCCATCGCCGGCTTCGACCCCTCCGATTTCGCCCTCATTCTTGCCGGCATGGCGCTGCTGATCTTCATCGCTTCGTCGCTGGCCGGCAGCTACCGCGGCCGCGCGGGGCAGGCCTTGCGCGACCTGGTGGGGTGGTCGCTGGTGGCCGCGGCCCTGGTCGCCGGCTACACCTTCCGTGACAGGATCCTGAGTTTCAGCCATCAGGTCCTGGGCGAGTTCCTGCCGCCCGGCAGCCCGCTCCGGGCCGACCTGCAGGTGGAGCAGGAGCAGTCGGTGCGCATCCGCAAGCGCTCCGACGGTCATTTCATGGTACGTACCGAAGCCAACGGCATCGCCCTCCACATGCTCGTCGATACGGGGGCGTCGACAGTGGTGCTGCGGCCCGAGGACGGCCAGCGCCTGGGGTTCGACGTGGACCAGCTGCGCTACGTGGTGCCGGTGCAGACGGCGAACGGCACCACCTACGCGGCCAGCATCCGGCTGACCACATTGAGCGTCGGCAAGATCAGGCTGAGCAACGTCGAGGCGCTGGTGGCCAAGCGTGGCACGTTGCGCGAGAACCTGCTCGGCATGAGTTTCCTCAACCGCCTGAATTCCTATGAATTCTCAGGTGAATACCTGACTTTGCGCAAGATTTGAGGCGCTGCGTCACGCGGACTCACCGCAACTTGCCGCTCCGGCTGACAACCGGCCCCACGGCTGATAAGAAGCGCCCCCGTTGTGGGTCGGGTCGCCCCGTAGGTTGGGTCGACGCCGGCGAAGCCGGCGGCAGACCCAAGAAAGCTCGTTGGGTCTCCCCCGGCCTGCGCCGGGGTCGACCCAACCTACCGTCGGATCGCCCTTCAGGAAGAGGACGAATGTTTCCCAAGCCGCGCGCCGACTTGAAGCCCAACACGCTCGATTTCGAACGCCTGCCGCTGGT
>DATBKR010000710.1:0-33348 GCA_036555805.1 Hyphomicrobiaceae bacterium
CTCATGGGCGCCGTCAGGAACGCCCTGCTGATATGGGTTCTGTTTCTGGTCGCGTGGTACCTGTGGGGGCCGCCATTGCCTTACAGTGGCGATTGGCCCAGCCTGTCCTTCGCCGTGGTCGGCTCGGGCATCGGCGTTGGCGTCGCGGCCAGCGTGGCGCACGGGGTAAGGCACCTGCTCAATCGCGGAGCCGCCACCCGGTAGCCTCGTAACGCAAGCCACCACGCGGTCGACGGCGCCGACGGCGCCGACAAGCAGCCGGCCTCGATACTTCCGGGCAGCCCCGACGCCCACATGACGACGGCGGCAATGCATGGGAGCACCGGCCCTCCCGCGAGCCATCGCTAAGCATTTGATTTTGGGGGTGCTTTAAGTGGACGCGGCGCTGGCTGGGGGACTAGGACCCTGTCAAAGCCCGGTTCTAAGGCCCTGAAAAGCCTTATGCTTCGGTCCGGTGGGACCTATGTGGGACCATTTGTGGGAACAGTCAAGCCCGCCTGAAGCTCGACCGCTTGGCGGACATTGTGTAGTAGTCGGAGGGCGTACTTTGCTGATTTCCGGGGCAGAGCCGGGGGATGCTGACCAGCGCCAACTTCGCGTTCCTGAGCGTTCATGACGCGCAGTTGGTCCGGCTTGCCGCGCTGGCGGAGCGTTACTTCCGCGACGATCCGGCCACCGCCATCTTCAAGCTGCGCCAGTTCGCGGAGCTGCTGTCCAAGCAGATTGCGGCCCGGCAGGGCACGTACGAAGGCGAGCGCGAGACCTTCGAGGAGACGCTGCGGCGGCTCGCCTATGAGCGGATCATCCCGAAGGAGGTCGCCGATCTATTCCACGCCCTCCGCAAGGCAGGGAACAGCGCCGCCCATGAGGTCAGGGGCAGCCACCCGGATGCACTGGCCGCGCTGAAATTCGCCCGCCAGCTCGGCGTCTGGTTCCATCGCACATACGGCAAGCAACCGAGGTTCAAGGTCGGGCCGTTCCTGCCCCCGCCGGAGCCGGTCGATGCCACGGCCGCCCTCAAAGAGGAGCTCGCGGCGCTTCGACGCAAGGTTGCGGAGAGCGAGGACGCCGCCGCCCGTGCGACACGCGAGGCCGAGGAGCACGCCCGCGCCCGCGAGAGCGTTGAGCAGCGGCTGGCGCGTGAGGCCGAGGAGCGGGCGACATGGGAGAAGCTGGCCCAGCAGATCGACGGGGAGAGGGTCGAGATCGCGGCCCGCCTGGCCGGCATCCAAACGACCGCCGAACGGGCTCCGAAGGCCGAGATTGACGACCTCCTCAAGCGGGGTGAGGCGGCTTCCGAGCGGCTCGACCTGGACGAGGCCGCTACACGCGCCCTCATCGACCAGCAGCTTCGGGATGCCGGTTGGGAGGCGGATACCAGCTTCCTTCGCCATGGCACGGGGACGCGGCCCGCCAAGGGCCACAAGATGGCGATTGCCGAGTGGCCGACCGCCAGCGGCCCCGCGGACTACGCCCTGTTCGTGGACACGACCCTGGTCGGCGTTGTCGAGGCCAAGCGCAAGAGGAAGAACGTCTCGGCCGCCATCGACCAGGCCGAACGCTACTCCACCAGCATCGCGGCAACGAGCGACTTCGGGCTCGCCGGCGGGCCTTGGGACAAGCACAAGGTGCCGTTCGTCTTCGCCGCCAACGGTCGCTCCTACCTGAAGCAGATCGAGACCGAGAGCGGCATCTGGTTTCGCGACACGCGCCGGGCCGCCAACCATCGCCGCGCCCTCGTGAGCTGGCCGACGCCAGAGGGCCTCTCCAGGCTCCTGGAGATCGACCAGGACCGCGCCGCTTCCGGCCTCAAGGCGATGCCCTTCGACTTCGGTTTCCCGCTCCGCCCCTATCAGCAGCGGGCTATCGAGGCGGTGGAAGCGGAATTGGCGGACGAGTGCCGGTCCATGCTGGTGGCGATGGCTACGGGAACAGGCAAGACCAAGCTCGCCATCGCGACGCTCTATCGGTTGCTCGCGACCAAGCGGTTCCGCCGCATCTGCTTCATCGTGGATCGCTCGGCGCTTGGGCAGCAGGCCAGGGACGAGTTCACGACCACCAAGGTCATGGGTGCCCACGCCTTCGCCGACATCTTCGGGCTGAAGGGCCTGGAGGACACGACCCCAGAGAGCGAGACCAAGGTCCACATCTGCACCATTCAAGGCTTGGTCAAGCGGGTGCTCTATGCCGCAGATGCCTCGGAGGCGCCGCCCGTCGATCAGTACGACCTGATGGTGATTGACGAGTGCCACCGCGGCTACCTGCTCGACCGGGAGATGTCGGACGCTGAGCTGAGCTTCCGCAGCGAGGCCGACTACATCTCCAAGTACCGGCGCGTCCTCGAATACTTCGACGCCGTGAAGATCGGTCTCACCGCCACTCCGGCGCTGCACACCACGGAAATCTTCGGCGAGCCCATCTTCAAGTATTCCTACCGGGAGGCGGTCATCGAGGGCTACCTCATCGACCACGAGCCCCCGGTGCGCATCGAGACGGCGCTCGCCCGCACGGGGATCGGCTTTTCGGAGGGCGAGCAGGTTGAGTTTCTCCTGCCCGAGAGCGGCGAGGTCTCCACCGCGCGACTGCCCGACGACCTCAACTTCGAGGTCGAGCAGTTCAATCGGCAGGTCATTACCGAGCCGTTCAACCAAGCCGTGGCCGAGGAGCTGGCCAAGAACATCGACCCCGCGCTGCCCGGCAAGACGCTGATCTTTGCAGCGACAGACGCCCATGCGGACATTGTGGTGAAGGCAGTGAAGGATGCGTTCGCCAAGGCCTACGGCGAGATCGACGATGCTGCTGTCAAGAAAATCACCGGCAGCGTAGACAACGTGAAGACGCTGATCCGCGCCTTCCGCAACGACGCCAGCCCCAAGATCGCAGTCACAGTCGATCTCCTCACTACGGGCATCGACGTGCCGGCGATCACCAACCTGGTCTTCGTCCGCCGCGTCAACAGCCGCATCCTCTACGAGCAGATGATCGGGCGGGCGACGCGACCCTGCCCGGACATCGACAAGGAGGTGTTCCGCATCTTCGACGCCGTGGACCTCTACCGGCACCTGCAAAACGTCACCGAGATGAAGCCGGTCGTGGTCAACCCGTCGATTACCTTCGAGCAGCTCATCACGGAGCTGGTCGGGGCGGACCAAGCGAGCCACCGCGAGGTGATCCGCCAGCAGCTCGCCGTGAAGCTGCGGCGACGGCTCAAGAAGCTCACGGCCGAGCAGCGGCAGCAGCTCCAGGCGCTGACCGGAGAGACGCCGGAGGACACCCTGAAGCGAGTGCTCCAGGGCAACGCCGCGGACCTGGCCAAGTGGCTCTCCACGCGCTCAGGCGTCGCCCCGCTTCTGGATTGGCAGAGCGACGGCGTAACGCCGCGGGCCATCCCGATCTCGCGTCACGACGACGAGGTTGTGGGGGTCACGCGCGGCTATGGGACGGATGCCGATGGCAATGACATCAGCCGGCCGGAGGACTACCTCGACAGCTTCACGGCGTTCGTGAAGGACCCCGCCAACCTCAACGCCATCGCCGCCCTCAAGGTGGTCGTACAGCGGCCCCGCGACATGACCCGCGCGGACCTGCGGGCGCTGCGTCTTGCCCTCGACCAGAGGGGCTTCTCGGAGGCCAGTCTCCGCCGCGCCTGGGCGGACGCCAAGAACCAGGACATTGCGGCGTCCATCATCGGCTTCGTGCGTCAGGCCGCGTTGGGCGACCCGCTCATCCCCTTTGCCGACCGCGTGCACACGGCCATGCAGAAGGTGCTGGCGAGCCGCGCGTGGACCGATCCACAGAGAAAATGGCTGCGGCGCATCGCCGAACAGGTCGAGAAGGAGATAGTGGTGGATCGGGCCGCCCTCGACGCCGAGCCGTTCAGCGCCGACGGCGGCTTCACGCGCCTCAACCGCGTGTTCAACGGGGAGCTTGAGGCGGTGCTGGCGAGGATCAACGAAGAGATGTGGAAGAAGGCAGGCTGATGGCCAGCACGACAGACATTGTCGCCAAGCTTTGGTCGTTGTGCCACGTGCTGCGCGACGACGGGGTAACCTACAACGAGTACGTGACGGAGCTGACCTACCTCCTGTTCCTCAAGATGCTGGAGGAGACCAAGAAGGAGCAGCGACTGCCCAAGCAGTACCGCTGGGGCGGGCTGGCGCGTCGCGAGGGGCTCGACCAGCTGGAGTACTACAAGCAGCTCCTGCTCGACCTCGGCAAGCCGGAGACCAAGGATGCCCTCGTGCGGGCGATCTTCACCGACGCTCAGACGCGGCTTCGCAAGCCTACGAACCTGAAGGCCCTCACGACCAGCATCGACCAGCTCGACTGGTTCTCCGCCCGCGATGAGGGTCTGGGCAAGCTCTACGAGGGCCTCCTGGAAAAGAACGCCGCCGACAAGAAGTCGGGCGCCGGGCAGTACTTCACGCCGCGCCCGCTGATCGACTGCATCGTGCGCCTGATGCAGCCGCAGCCGGGCGAGACGGTGCAGGACCCAGCCGCGGGCACGGCGGGCTTCCTGGTGGCCGCGGACCGCTACATCAAGGACCGCACCGACGACCTCTACATGCTGCCCGAGGCGCAAGCCCATTTCCAGCGTCATGCGGCCTTCGTCGGCGCCGAGCTGGTGCCTGACACGCACCGTCTCTGCATGATGAACCTGCTGCTGCATGGCATCGAGGGCGGCGTGGAGCTGGCCGACACGCTCTCGCCCGACGGCGAGCGGCTGCCCAAGGCAAACCTGATCCTCACCAACCCACCGTTCGGCACCAAGAAGGGCGGCGGGCGGCCGACGCGCTCCGATTTCTCGGTGACGGCCGACACCTCCAACAAGCAGCTGGCCTTCGTGGAGCACGTTATCCGCGCCCTCAAGCCCGAAGGACGGGTGGCGATGGTCGTGCCGGACAACGTGCTTTTCGAGGACAACACCGGGCGGCGGCTGCGCACCTGGGCGATGGAGCTGTGCAACCTGCACACCATCCTGCGGCTGCCCACCGGGATATTCTATGCCCAGGGCGTGAAGACCAACGTGCTGTTCCTCCAGCGCGGCAAGGCCGACAAGGCCAATACCAAGGCCGTGTGGGTCTACGACCTCCGCGCCAACATGTCCGCCTTCGGCAAGACGCGCCCACTGACGCAGGAGGACTTTGCCGATTTTGAGAAGGCCTACGGCAGCGACCCAAACGGCCGCGCCAAGCGCAAGGACCAGGGCGCCGACGGCCGCTGGCGCCGCTTCACACGCGAGGAGATCGGGGCGCGGAACGACAACCTCGACGTCTCCTGGCTGCGCGACACCGAGGCAGAGGCCGAGGAACAATTGACCGAGCCCGACGACATCGCCGCCGCCATCATCGGCCACCTCAAGGCGGCGCTGAAGGAGGTGGAGGCGCTGAGCGAGGAGCTGGAGGCGGACGACGAGGCCGACGCCCCGGCGCCGGTTGCGGAGGCCGCAGAGTGACAATCGCAACCCATCCCCAGACTGGTTGGCCCGAAGTGCCGCTGGGGGAGCTTCTAAGTGCGATTGAGACGGGCAAGAACCTTCGTTGTCAGGAGCGACCGCCGAAGCCTCATGAAAACGGTGTCGTGAAGGTCAGCAGCGTAAGTTGGGGCTTCTTCGACAGGACACAATCGAAGACACTTCCATCCAGCTATGAGCCCAGCCCGCGTTCGCTCATCCGCAACCGCGACTTCCTGATCTCTCGCGCCAATACCCTGGAGCTTGTCGGCGCCTGTATTGTCGTCGAGGACGCGCCTGACAACCTCTACCTGAGCGATAAAGTGCTGCGCCTGGTGCTGCCGGACGAATTGAAGCCCTGGCTTCTGAAGTTTCTTAGTTCCTCGATTGGGCGGGCACGCATCGAGGCCGCTTCGACGGGCAACCAGCTTTCGATGCGAAACATCAGCCAGGAGGCCATTCGCAGCCTCATGGTGCCCTTGCCCGGTTGTGGCGAGCAGGGCCGCATCGTGGCGAGGATCGACAGCCTGTCCGCCAAGTCCAGACGCGCCCGCGACCACCTCGACCACATCCCCCGCCTGGTCGAGAAGTACAAACAATCCATCTTCGCCGCAGCCTTCAAGACACAGGGCGAGCGCAGGACGCTGGGAGGGGTAACATCGCGGATCACAAAGGGCTCCTCGCCTAAGTGGCAGGGCTTTGCGTACCAGTCGGACGGGCTCCTGTTTGTTCGTAGCCAGAATGTTGGATGGGGTAAGCTGTTACTCGACGACCTGTCTTACCTTCCGAGCGAGTTTGGCGAGAAACACAAGAACTCGGCCATCTGCAAATGGGATGTCCTACTGAACATCGTAGGTGCGTCCATAGGCCGAACTGCAGTCGCCACTGATGAGATCGAAGGCGCAAATTGTAACCAGGCCGTTGCTCTCATCAGATTGAAATCTCCCAACAGGACAGACGCCCGCTATGTGAACCTCTGGCTTCAGTCCCAGGAGGCTCAGGCAAAGATAGTGCAGGGGAGCGTTGATGTAGCTCGCGCAAACTTCTCGTTGTCCTCTATCGGTTCCCTCGCACTTCCTTGGCCCGATGCGACGGTTCGCGAAGCTGTTGTCCGCCGCATCGAGACCGCCTTCGCCTGGATCGACCGCATCGCAGCGGAGGCCGCGAGTGCCCGCACTCTCATCGACCATCTCGACGCCGCCGTTCTCGCCAAGGCCTTCCGCAATGAGCTGGTCCCGCAGAACCCCACCGACGAGCCCGCCAGCGCCCTGCTGGAGCGCATTGGGGCGCAGCGGCGGTTCGCAACAGCTCGTCCTCGGAGAGCTGGTCGGCGATCTCAGTTGCAGCTCGGCGTGTAGCCTGGGCCTGGAGGGTCAAGTGGCAGAGACAACGCGGCGACGAAGCGGTGAGTTGCTTCGGAAGCTCTTCGAGATCCTCAAGCAGTCCCCCGAAGGCATGTCAGCAGCGGCAGCCCTTGAGCGCCTTGCCAGCTCCGTTCAACTCACCGACTACGAGGCGGGCAACTACGGCTCCGGCGGCCGTCGCTTCGAGAAGATCGTCCGCTTCGCCACGGTCGATTGCGTGAAGGCGGGCTGGCTCGTCAAGAACAAGGGCACCTGGACGGTGACCGAGGCGGGCCTCGAAGCGCACCGAAGGTTCACCGACCCGGAGGCGTTCCACAAGGAGGCGGCCCGTCTCTACTACGTTTGGAGAAAAGGGCGCGAGGTTTCCGAGGAGGAGATAGGCGAGGCGGTGACCGAGCCCGACGCCGAGGACGCCGAGAGATCGTCGCGCATCACGTTCGAGCACGCCGAGGAGCAAGCGTGGGGCGAGATCGAGGCCCACGCCGGTGCCATGGACCCCTACGAGTTCCAGCGGCTGGTCGCCGACCTCCTGAAGGCGATGGGCTACTATCCTTCGTGGGTCGCCCCTCCAGGCAAGGACGGCGGCTTGGACATCATTGCCCATGCCGATCCGCTCGGCACCCGGCCGCCGCGCATCAAGGTCCAGGTCAAGCGGCGGCAGCAGCGGGTGGACCGTGACGGCGTGAGCGCTTTTCTTGCTCACGTCAATGAGGACGACGCGGGCCTGTTCGTCTCGCTGGGCGGCTTCACGCGGGATGCCGAGGACTACGCACGGATGCAGGAGCGGCGCAAGATCACCCTCATCGACCTGGACCGGCTCGTGGAGCTGTGGATCGAGTTCTACCCCAAGCTCGACGACCTCGCCCGCGACCGCCTCCGGCTGACGCCGATCTATTTCCTGACGCCGAGGGGGTAGGCACCCAGGGCTTTGCCTCGCCTCACGGCGGCGCGAACATCGCCTGTGAGACGCAAGACGAACTGCTGTGGATTGCCAGCCAAAAGGACCTGAACGCGCAAGCTGCGCACGTTAGAAGGCTGCGCCGGTAGTGCTCGCGACAAAATACACCAAACACGGTCGGAACACCGCCTGCTGCGCCAGCTGCCACACTGCGGCCCGTTCAAGCATCCTGCCGCCCCTTGGCTGACGGCGCCGGTTTTCTCCTACCGATCAGCCGTCCTTCCAACTTGGCAGACTGCCAATGGACAACATAGACCTCACTCAATTCGACGAAGACGGCAGCTTCATCATCAAGTTTGTCGGCCCGTCGGCGCTTCTCGACGAGACGCTTGTCGAAACGGTTGCAGGGCTCTCACAGAGCCTCCGGGCCATCGGCGCCGTCGTCGATCCGCAGTACGAACTGGAAGTCTACGTCAGCAGCATTGAGCCCGGCAGCGTCAACATCGTCGTCCGGCTCAAGCAGCACCTCAAGGCGGCAGTCCTTCTTGCCACCGCCGTTGCGACCGCCGCGGCGACGCCCGGCATCCATCGCGACATTATCGTCGGCCTCTTTACGAACTACGTCTATGACCTGGTCAAAGCGCGGGAGAACTGCGAAGTCGACATCGGTGTGGATAAGATCACCGTCAAGGGCAGCAACTGCCGCGTCACCATCCGCCGGGAGGTCTACGACCTAAGACCCCGCATCGATGCCAATCCCAACGTGGCAGAGGGCGTGAAGAGGGTCCTAAAGGCGGCGAAGAAGGACCCGTCAGTCAAGTCCGTTGGCGTCGGGACCAAGCTGCACGCTAAGCCAGCGGTGACAATGGCACGCGCTCATTTCGGAGAGGCGTTGCGTCGCCTCGATTGGCCGCCTGAGGAGCGGGACCGCACAATACAGGCGGCTATGGCCGAGGATGCGCGGTCGCTCGGGGACGAGCTGCGAGACCAGGATGTTCGGGCGAACCTCACCGTTATCAAGGCGGTCCTGCGGCGCGGTAAGCGCAAGTGGCAATTCAATTGGCAGGGCCACACGATCTCAGCACCCATCACCGATCCCACCTTCTTCGACCAGCTCGAAAGTCGGGCGATAGCCCTCCGCCAAGGCGACGCGCTCGACGCCGACCTCAAGATCGTCCAGCGGTTTTTGCCCGATGCCAAGGTATGGGAGAATGCGGCTTACACCGTCACCAAGATCTACGGCGTCAAGTTTGGCGAGACGCAGGCCACAATGGACTTCTCAATGCCCGCGGCGGGCCATGTGGCTTCGACCGCCACTCCCCAGCTTCCCCCACCCCTCGGCGACGCCGGGTCTCGTCCATAGCCCCGTGCGACTGGCGCCCATGGCAAGCGACCCACACCGGCCGATTGGCATGCTTGCTCACTCAGCGATGTTCAGGTGATGGGACGAGATCATCCTGCTGTATTCGGACATTACCGAGCGCCTGGACCGCTGAGGCGTCGTGGCGTGGACCGGGATGTGTCCCCACAGCTTCCGCCTGATTGACGCTCCAGGAATTCGACTTCTGAACGCGGCCCACGCTTCCGTAAGCACCCTCACCTACGCGGGTCGGCAGCAACACTTGACAAAACGGGAAGAATGACGAATTGCACATTACAAAGAAGATACTGGCTGTGTCCCGCAAGGAGGGTTACAGACCAAACCTATAACTAATCTGAACAGGGAGCGATCAGAATGTACACAATCTCCATGCCTGGCGTCACGTTTGCGGACTACCTAGCTCGCTTCGAGGGTGAAGGGCTGGAGGCATGGTACGCGGATTTGGACGTCTCTAAACTCCGGGCCGAATACCACGAAGCCGTCGCCGTGCTTTGCATCCAATTCGGGGAGCTGACGCGAACCGTGGATGGCGAACTGATAGCCCCGCCGTGCGTGTGGGCCTACGCAAGCCGCAAGTTGTACGGCGCAGACCCGGATTTTGGGACCGCCTAGCTACACACACGCACGGGCCGGATACGCAGCAAGGCGTGCTTGGAGGTCGGTGCGAGCCGGTACGCCGTTCAGCGCCATCGCTGGGGCGCCATTTCGTGGTGCCTCCGCTAAATCCCGCGAGAACCTCCATGGGCAAAACATGTTCCACCAACCATGCCGGCAAACCTGGGCGCAGAGAGGGGAGGCAGATAGGCTACGCGAGCCACTCGAAGAGGGAGCGACGAGCAACCCTTGAGCCCCAGCGTGTGGAGCTTGGGTGGGAAGGCTGTACGAGCATCGTGGACGAGAGAGTTGAAGGTTCCGACTGCGAACGCATTGGCCTTGCAAGGGTACGGGACCGTCTGGGGGAGGGCGACACGCTGACCGTCACCAAGCTCGACCGGTTGGCTTCGTCGGCTCGCGAAGCAATGGGGATTGTGCACATCCTGGAGGCGAGGGGAGCCTTCCTGCGCATTCTGAACCTGAAATTTGACAGTGCCACGCCAATTGGCAGGCAAATGCTCCAAATGCTAGAGGCCATCGCCGAACTGGAGCGTGTTGCCATGCTGGACAAACAGCACGAGGACAAAGTCGCTGCGCGACTGCAGGCGAACTTACGGAAGGAAGCAGAGTGGCTGACAAGAAAGATCGAGGAGTACGAACAGGCCCTGGCACATTTGGAGGAGGTTGGGGCTCTGTTGGCCAAGGGCACAGGCACTCGTGAAATTGCTCGCGAGTTGAACATCCCGACAGACACCGTCCATGAGGCGCTGGATGAACTGGACCATCGTGCGGGCGGCGAACCTCGTCTTGCGGGTTCCCTTGCACGGGCACGAGAGAGGCTGGCAGCTCTCACCAAATCACTCGGCAGTGGCGGGGACACCAAAGCCTAGCGCGACTATCCTATCTGTCTTTCACAATGAAACCGGCTGTGGCGAGAAAGGAGGACGCATCGGGCCGCGCGACAGGTTCCCGGTGCAGGCCGCAGAGGCCGTTGTCCCGCAATCCCCGGATAGTTTGCCACGCTCCCCTGAAGTCCCATCCAACAATCGGCGGCGGCGGAAATCCCCCCGTAGGGGTGCCCTCGACGACCCGCGAAGCGGTCGCTGTCGTCGCCCTTGACCGTCCTATTGTCCGCATCGCGACGGGGCGGCTATGATGCGGCCGAGGACGGCACGGTCGGGGGAGACCCTGGAATGGTGCGGATTGCTTTGGCTCTTTTGCTTAGTTTGTTGCTGCAGCCCACTGCTCTCGCCGAGAAGCGCGTGGCGCTCGTCATCGGCATCGACAAGTACGACAACCTCGGACCGCAAGCGCAGCTCAGGAAGGCGCGGAGCGATGCAGCCGCAGTTGCACGGTTGCTGAAAGGCATCGGTTTCGACGTGATCGCGAGGGAGGACGTTACGCGATCCGCCTTCAATAACCAGTGGCAAGACTTTATCAACAAGCTGGCGCGAGGCGACATTGCCGCCTTCTACTTCGCGGGCCACGGTGTTGAGTTCGGAGGCCGCAGCTACCTCCTTCCACGTGACGTGCCGAACCTAAAGCCTGGTCGCGACGAACTCGTCAGGCGTGAGGCCCTGTCGTTGCAAGAGTTCCTCGCGGACTTGCGCGAGAAGGGGACGCGGCTCAACGTGGTGATCCTGGACGCATGTCGTGACAACCCCTTCGAGCAGGGAGCGGAGCGCTCAGTCGGCTCTCGGCGAGGGCTTGCGGTTGCCGAACCGCCGCCGGAAGGAACGTTCATCATGTACTCGGCTGGGGCGGGTGAGAGTGCTCTTGATCAGCTCGACGATACCGACCGCGATCCGAACTCAGTCTATACGCGCCACCTACTTCCGTTGCTGAAGACCCCAGGTATGCCGCTGACGGAGGTTGCCAAGCAGGTGCGTGTCTTGGTGCGGCAAATGGCGGAGACAGTTCAGCATCGCCAGACACCCGCCTACTACGATCAAGTGCTTGGTCGGGTGTGCCTTGCTGGCGGTGAATGCGGTGCTCGCGTTACAGGTGGCGGGGCAGCCGAGGCGTGGGACAGGACCAACGACACGACGAGCATCGCCGCTCTCGAAGCATTCATCCGCCGCTTTGGCGACACCTACTACGGCGACCTCGCCAAGGTGAGGCTGACCGAACTTGAGCAGAGCCAGGCAGCGGAGAAGAAGATGGAGGAGGAGGCCAAAGCCAAGGCGGAGGCCGAACGCCAGCGGTTGTCCATGCTCAAAGCCGAGCAGGATCGAAAGCAAGGCGAAGAGATTGAGCAGGAGCGCCTCAACGCCGAGGATGATCGCAAGCGCGTTGCGGAGGCTGCCACTGTAAAGAAAAAGGCCGATGAGGAGGCTCAGGCGAAGCGAGCCGCCGAGGAGGCCGAGCAGCGCCAAGTTATGCTCAAGGCGGCGCAGGAGCGCAAGCGGGCTGAAGATGATGCGCGAACCAAGCGAGCAGCTGACGAGGCGTCAGTTCGCGAGCGGTTGGTCGCGCTCAAGGCTGGAGAGGACGCGGGCAGGCCAAAGAGCGGGAGTGAGGTGGACAAATCGTCGAGCATCGAGAAAGAGAAGACTAAGAGCGAACGGGCGAAACTTGCGGCGCTGTCGAAAGTCGAAAAGCCGGCGGAGGCCCATCGGTTTGATGGCACTTGGACGATCACGACTAAAACTTGCTTTGGATCGGCACAAACAACAAGGTCGCACACAATCAAAATTGTGTCCGGCACTATCTCTGGCGTAATGTGGGATAACGGATCAGTGTCGGGATCAGTGTCTCCTTCTGGCGTGGCCCGGTGGAGCGTCGCCGGCATCGCTGACCTCTCGGGCATTTTTCGTGGGCGGTCCGGTTCCGGGAAAATTAGACCATCCCAAACGAACTTAGGCAGAGGCTGCGGCACCTTCGAGGCCAAACTCCACTGAAGAACCGAGGCCCTCGTACCCTGATCCCAGCAGCCGCCCAGTGCGTGCAGGAAAGTGACACCGCTGCTGTTTTTCATCCCTTTTGGGTATACCTGGACGAGACGTCGCCACGAGACGTCCAGAACGTCTTATTAGGGTTACCTATTGACTTCCGAGACGTCGCCGGGTTATGGTTTAGACCCATCCGAGACATTTCGAGACACAGGGAGGCACATCATGTCCCCGACCTATGGCTACGCCCGCGTCAGCTCCATCGACCAAGAGCTGTCCGTACAGAAGGCCGCGTTGAAGGCGGCGGGTTGCACCGTTATCCGCGCCGAGAAGGTGTCCGGCACGAGCCGCAAAGGCCGCACCGAACTGGAGACCCTGATGGACTTCCTAAGGGCCGGCGACACCCTCGTGGTGACGCGCATCGACCGGCTGGCGCGGAGCCTCAGGGACCTCCAGAACCTGGTGCATGAGCTTCAGGAGAAGGGCGTGTACCTCAAGGCAACCGAGCAGCCCATCGACACCAGCACGCCCGCGGGCAAGGCGTTCCTCGGGATGCTCGGCGTTTTCGCGGAGTTCGAGACCAACTTGAGGCGGGAACGCCAGATGGAAGGCATCAACGCCGCCAAGGAGCGCGGCGTCTACAAGGGCCGCAAGCCCAGCATCGACCCTGCCGAGGTCCGCCGTCTCCAGGAGAAGGGGCTGGGCGCCACGGAGATCGCAAAGCAGCTCGGCATCGGCCGCGCGAGCGTCTATCGGGTCCTCAACCCAGGGTAGGTGTCAAGATCGGCGCGTATCTGCTAATGTCTTTCGACGAGAGTTCGCCCTGCCCCCGGTGTACGTAGCCGGGGCGCGGGGATTTTGGTGTCTAATGCTCAGAGGAAGGCAGAAACGATAGTGGTTGTAAGACGACGCGGCGGCAATGTGAAGGTGTTCAGGCCGTGCGGTTGGCGGGGAAGCCAACCTCCAGGGGGCGCCACGACCTATGTATCTTGGCTGTTCAGGGAACTTGGGCGCCTCGGGCTCCAGGAAAGCGACCTGGGGAGCGAAGCGCAGCAGGTCTTGGCCGATCTGCTTGATTGGCTCGGCGATCAGCCGGGCAAGGCTTATGCGAGGCTCGTCAGCTGGCAGCGGCTCGCGATAGACCGGCTGGCCGAACGTCATCGGGAATGGCGCGATAGGGCCCTACCTGGCCATGAAGTGGTGGAGGCGCGGCCCCGTATCGAGATAAGTGCGTACGTAAACCAGAAGGAGAACCTCATTGTACGCTGGTATCCGGCGGGCTGGCTGGCGAGCGGGCGTGCTCCTGCTGAGCCCACCGACTTCCGTGGCTTCCGGGACCAAGACGTAATTGGGACGGCCTGGGGGCAGCGCCCAGATAACGAGCTGCTTTGGCTTAGGGGAGTGGGGGCGCTACGGCCCGAGCCGACCCCAGTGTGGTTGTCCAACATCGGGATCAACCGCGAGGTTGGCCATTCGATCCTCATCTGCGCAGTCCGCTCAGCCTACGAGGGGCTTGTTCGCAACCTGGCGCGGTCCTGCCAGGTGTCGGTCCTTCAGAGCTTCGGGTTCCAGGAGGAGGAAGAAATGGATGAGGCCGGGCACACCGTCCGTCGAGTGGTGGGCTGGTGGCTTGAAGATCGTGGCGGTGGAGCGATCTAACCTCTTTCCATAGTGGCTGGCGTCGCAGCAACCTTTACGTGCCTCGCCGAGCAGGAACCTCGGAGAGGCCCATCAAGGCTACAGCGGCTCCTTGCAACGGGTCACCTTTGCGCCTGGCGCCCCAGCATTGCAGCGGGGTCGCTGCAAGGGCTTCTGGCCCCCACACAGAACCGGGTATTGACACATTCTCGTGTGGAACCTATATACGTGTTTCATAACACGCAATCGTGTGGAGACCAATGACCGAGAACCGCATCCTAGAGCTACGAAAAAGGAAGGGCCTCACTCAACGCGAACTGGCTCAGAAGGCCGGCACCAGCCAACAGCAAATCCAGAGGATAGAGGCTGGGGTTCAGGCCGCTCGATTTGACCTCGCCGCTCGTCTTGCGGCGGCCCTAAGCGAGCCGTTGGAGCGGGTCTTCCCCGCCGCTGGGGAGCCATTGAAAGAGGCTAGGAGACGCCATCGGACCTCGACTGACGCTTTGAGAGACGGGCAATTACTCGACCAGTTGGAGGAGGCCGGGTTGGACATGGAGGGGGAGCAGTGGTCGGTGCGCTACCGCCTCCGAGGAGGTGCGCAGGGGGTCCTTGCCATCTCTGGCCCCGAACAGAACCGTCTCTGGCGGCTTCTGGACCCGCACAATGATGAGGACGCCTTCATGGTCTTTGATGCTGGCGACCAACGTTATGCAATCAACCCTCTGCACCTCACGTTCTGTCATCTGTGCTTCGATGCCCCCTTCGATGAGATCGAGCGGACAGAGGACCAAGCCGATGGCGTGTACGAGGCTCACTTCTGGCTGGCAGATAGCGCCGAGCCGCTCACTTTCCGAGTTGAGCCCGACACCGCTTCGATTGATGACGACGAGGCCGCGGATGCCGCATGCCAGCTCCAGGACTTGTTCTACTACGCCGAAAGCGGGACCGAGACGAGACTGAAGTTTACTGATGAGGACGGCGAGAAGGCATTCTTCCGCGTGAAGGATGTGGCCATGTTTTCTGTGTCGCTTGAGGCAGTCGAACCCACGCTACGTGCCGCTGCCGATGAGGGGTTCGAAGAGAACGAGCAGGGGGATGCCGCCAAGTAGTCCCTGCGACGAGCAATCCGTCTCGCATTCTGCAACCAAATCCGCGCCTGTCCTCCTGGGGATGGGCGCTAATCCATGAGGACTGATGTACCGTACCTGCCGCGCTCCCGATTGCCGGGAGCGAGCCGCCTCTCGCTTTGCCGCCTACTGCCACGCCCACAGAACCGCCCTCCGCCGCCACGGAGCACCCGATCAGAAGGCCATCACCGCCGCGCAACTCAAGCCCTACCTGAAGCTCGTCAAAGCTCGCGTCGCCAAGAACCCCGAGAACATCGCGTGGGTCACCTTGGATGAGCGGTGGCGGGCGCTCGTCGATCACGCCGAAGGTGTCCTTGCCGACTACGCCAGGGGTCGGGCCAACTCGCGCTTTGAACGAGCCGCAGCCTGCGAGGTCGTCAAGCTTGCCGCAGACGTTAAGCCGCGAGCCATCGTCGAGGTGACCGCTGCCATGGTCATGATGCAGGAGCTGGACCCGCGTGCACTTCGCTCTGACCGCGCCTTCTGGGTGCAACTCGCCCGCCGCGTCAGGGCTTTGACGGACCTCCACATCGGCGAGCGATGGGACAACATTAGAGGCCGAGTGCGGCGTTGCTACCGAGAATTGAACCCCAGGGCCGCCGTGGTACTTGGGCGCTGGCTGGCCGAGACCCTCGGCGTTGGCGGGCTGCACATCGCTCGTCTGCACCTGGCCGAGCGCCAGAAGCAGGCCGAGGAGCGACAGCAACTGCATGACGCGCTCGCTCGGTTGGTCTGACGAGGTCGGCCTGCAACCCCAGCCCTGTGACACGGGGGTGGGTGTCTTCTAGCCCGCATCCTCTCGGGTCCTGGGGACACCGGGGCGCTCGCCGATGCCCCCGAATGGCCTACCCCGCATCACGGGAAACCGGTCTCTGACTGATCTCCCTGCTTCACGCCTAACACAAGCACGAGCCCGGCGCGGCGCGAGCCTCGCGACCGTCGTCGGCGCTCGATCCAAATGACATCTTAGGAAAGCAACGACACGAATGACAAATCCTGCGAGCCTCCTCGACTTCGCAGCAAATGACACCCCGCGCTCTACCCCTGCGGTCACACGCATCTACCTAACCCTCGGCAAGTTCGACCGGCGACTAGGGCAGCGGTACAACGCGCATCTTGGGTCCCCCGACGGTGAGCAGATCGTCACGGACGCGCTCGATGTCGAATACGCCGCCTGTCGCGCTCTCAAGGCGCGTGGCGTGACCGGCCGGATCGAAACTTGGCGGCCAGGTTCGGCTCACCCCGCCTTGGTGATCGCCGACATCGTGGAGACGGCCGGATGGACGATCCATGAGAACGAGCGGCGCGGGCCAACCAAAGTAAAGCATCGGCCGTGGGCAGGGACGGCACAGAGCCGCCCGTCAGCGCCGACGACGCCGGAGATTGCGGCGCTGACCGCGTAACTTTGCAACCGAGGGTGGGCACCCCTCTATCTGCCCTCCCCGGAGAAAAGCTTCCGGCCGGGCTCGAAGGGTCCGGCCGTTTCATGTGAAGGCAGCACCGTGTGATGCGGGGTAGGCCGCTTGCGGCCCTCATTCTCGACGAAGCCGCGCTGGGCGGGCGCCGTAGTGCGCCCCCGCTGGAAGGCCGACCCCGCATCACGGCAACGAACAATCCGGCGCCAGTCGTCGCGATGCCCTACCGGGTCCAGCCAAGTGCCGGCTGAGTTACGGCCCCCTCTCTATGGGTAATTCCCTGCGTCCATAGATGATGAGGAGGGAGAACTGCAGCAGCATCCTCACCATCATCCCTGCTTAGAGGTCCTTCTAAGGTCCCCCTACGCTCTCACCTAGGGCCGGCTAGGGTCGGGTCATCAGGATCGTGTTAGGATTGGAGCGGCTGACAGCGGCCATGAAGCCCCCTGTGATGTCCTTGAAGGTCTCCAGCATAGCCTCCTCCACCTCATTGGCCCGTGAGGCACGGCAGAGCACGGCGTCGTGGATTGGCAGCGCCGTAATCTCCTGCTCCAGGCATCTCAGCAGCACTGCAACCAGGATGTCGCTCTCGACGCGCTGGAGCCGGAAGCCGATCAGGCTGCCGAAGTGCCTGGCGACGCGCGGATGATGGCGGCGTAGAAGGGCCACCACGGTCTCGCGACGGGTCCCCGCTGGGAACAGCTTGCTGCAGCCTCGGGGCCATCTGTGAAGCGCGGTCGGGCCGAACATGAGAGAGGCGAAGAGCTTCTTCACGCCGTCGCGGTGCTTGGGCGGAATGCCGCGGACGGTGTAAGGGTCCTCGTCCGCCGAGAACGTGTGACCGGCGTGAGCGTAGAGGAGGCGCGGCATCATCGCCTGAAAGTCCAGCTCCACGACCGCCTCCCCGCCGATCCTGATGGCCCCGAGGCGCACGAGTTTGGCCAGGTCCATCCAGAAGCCGCCTGTCAGCCGCCCTCCATGCCGGAAGTCGGTGTGGCCGTTGTTAAAGACCCGCCGCAGCCAGCGGTCGCCGGGATCGACGATCACCCCAGCGGGATTGGCGGTCATCGCAGCGGGGTCGAGCGCAACGTCAGCCTCATCGAGTGCCGTATTGATGCGGTTCATCTCCTCACGTAACCGATCAGCCGTCGCGTTGCTTCGATAGTTGACCAGCTCCCCAAGCTCGGTTCGCGTCTGTGTCCACGTCTCGAAGGCGTCAGCCACATCGTCGCCTCCATACTGCGCCACGCGCTCTCGCGTGTTCCTGAGGACGATTGGCTCGCCGCCCGAGCGGCGGCCAAGGTCGGCGAGCGTTAGGCCCGCCGTCAGCTTCCCCAGGCGGGGCGTCGCCGCGAACGTGGTCATTCTCCCCCGCCCCTCATCTGGCCGAGAGCCCCATGTCACCTCCAGGAACCCCAGTGCTCCACCTCCCAGGGCCGCCAGCAAGTGCCGCATGGGAGCGTAAGGGGCGGGCACGTAGCGCGATTTCCGTTGTCGCCCGAGGCTTACCGCGACGGTCCCTCCTGGGTTCAGGAGGTCGCGCCGGACGGCTTCGCAGACGAGGGCCTCCACCATACGGTCGTGCGCCCCCTGGTCGGCAGGGCGACGGTGGCGTCGGCGTGCGCCGCTTTCACGCTCCCATTCAGCGAGCCGCTGACGGACGGCCCCCACGACGGCGTGTGACGCCTGCGTCCTCGCCCGCCGCTCTGGCACAAAGAAGGCATCCGACCCGTGAGGTCCGTCCCCGCTCATGCCTTCTCGGCACCGAGTGTGAACTCGGGCCATTCGACACGGGCGACTGCGTCAGCCAGCACCTTCAGGGGTAAGCCCTTCTGGTAGACACGTTCGTCCACCGATTTTCCCTCGTGTCCAAGTAGCTCGTTTCGCGCGTCCAACGACACCCCGGCCGCCGCGAGCTTTGTGGCCACACCGTGTCGGAACGAGTGGTAGTCCAGCCCCTTCTCGTACACGCCGATGTCCTGTCGGTAGCGCGTCCACCACTTGGTGAAGGTGAAGCCCAGCTTGTTGTCGGCTCCGCCGGGACGAAGGTTCGGGAAGACCTGGTCACTGGCATTCGGAGCCACGCGCTCGACGTACTTCAGAAGCCCGAGCTTCTTCACGCGCGGATGGATCGGGACCCGCCGCTTTGATTGCTCGTTCTTCACCTGCTTGGTTCCCTCGTCGTTGATGTCGAGGAACCAGATACCGTCGCTGCACCGAACATCGCTCCGGCGAAGCTGAGCGAACTCCTCCAAGCGGTTTCCGTGGAACAGCCCGAGGATGGGCAACCAGTACTTCTCATCCTCGATGATCTTCGAGCCTGGCGTGGATCGGCGGCCTTCCGAGAGACAGCCCCTCCAGACGGGCGACGCAAAGAGCTTCTTCAACGGCCCTCCCTCCCACATCTTCCGCTTGTCTTTCGCGCGTCGCTTGTCGGGGAACTCGAAGCCGTGCGCCGGATTTTCGCCGACGTACTCGCCCCGCCGCCTGAGATAGGTGAATAGCCGCCCGAGCGCCGAGAAGTGGCGCTTCATAGTCTTCATCGTCAGGCGTTGATGGTCTGAGCCTTTCGTGCGCTCGACGATCTCGGCCAACGGCAGGCCCGACCACTCCTTGCTCTTGGAGTAGAGTGCGGGAAGTCCGCGTAGTAGGTCGTAGAAGTCGCGGAGGTCCTTGCGCTGGTACTGGGAGACCGCGCGGTCGCCACAGCACTCAATGAACATGTCGTACGTTGTCTTGCTCTGTGCGAGCGTCTGTCCGCGCCAGCCCTGATCTCTCACCATGAAGTCGAGGAACGTGGGAAGGACCTCGGACAGCTTCGGCGCTCCTCCTGCGCCAATCGGTTCGAGTGCGGATTGAGCGGGCGGCGACAATTCCGGCGCTGGCTCGTCCAGCTTGATCTCTTCGGCCAAGCCCTGAGTAAGCCAGTCACGCGATTGCTGGAGCGCTTGGATGTTTGCGCGGAGGATGCCCAGCGCAAGCTCAACGCGCTCCGTGGGCGAGAGTGGATGGCCATTCACCACCTCCTCGCTCCTATACGCAGCCGCTTCGACGTTGCGCTCCCGCAGGTCTTTTCGCCGTTGACGCAACTGCCAGTCAATAGCGTTCAAGTCCGCTTCCCGGACGGCGTGCACGTCGTATGGGTAGTCAACTTCTGTGGCGTGCACGGGCTCCCCATAGGGAGTAGCGAGATGCTTCGCCCTCAGTCGTTGCAGTTCACTACGGAGATACGCGCGAAGCGCGGCCTTTATGTCGAACCCACTCATGGACGGTTGTGCGAAGAAGCAGTCGAACGCGTTGTCGAGGGCTTCCGCCATCGCCTGCGCGGGCCAGAACGAGGTCGTTCCGAGCGAGACCGTGATCTCGCCCGCGTGTGGCCGCGGCAGTCGGCGCCGGTAGGTGAAGACCCCTCGCTTGCGTGTGATGTGGGAACGATTGTGGGAACATTGTGGGAGCAAGAGAACAGCCTCGCGGTTCGGTTAATCGAACCGGGCCGAAAATTCCCAAGGTTGTTCAGGAGATTAGAGGGGGCGTTGGCTGGGGGACTAGGATTCGAACCTAGATTAACGGAGTCAGAGTCCGCTGTTCTGCCGTTGAACTATCCCCCAACGGCGCGTGCAGCCGCTATCTAGCGGCGTGCGAGCTATCTGACAAGGGTCGCCCATCGGGGTCGCCGTCGGGGCAGCATGCGCTCGGGGCGCGCGGCACTTCTGGCTTGCAGCGCGTCCGCGCCGCGCTCACGCGCGGCATCCCGCTGCGCCGTACTGCCGGCTGTGACGCAGGGCGTGTCCCCTGTACCGCGGCGCGGCGGAGCGTGCACTTTACCGCCGGGCGCGACCTCACTATTGTGCCCAATTCGCACAAGGGAGGCTCCGCCTCGCCGGCAGGCCGAAGGCCGGAGAAGGACGGTGGAGAAAAAAGGAAAGAGCAAGGATCCAGCCCGCACGCAGACGGGAGGGCCCGCCGCCGATGCCGCCGTCGCATCGCCCGAAGCGGGGTTGGCCCTGGGGCCGATCCTGCCGGGAGCGGCGCCGGTTGTGCGCGGCCTTGTCGGGTCCCCGGCAGGGCCCCGCTTGGCGTCCGACGGCGCCCTCCCTGCGGCCTCGCCTCTCGGTTCCGTCATCGACCCCGCCGGAGGGGCCGCGGGCCTCGGTGGCCTCGTCGGACAGCCGTGCGCCGGGCACGCTGCCGACCGGGCGACGCGCGCGCCCGCCTACGCTGCGCTCGACCTCGGCACCAATAACTGCCGCCTCCTGGTGGCGCAGCCATCGCGGCGGGGCGGCTTCAGGGTGATCGACGCGTTCTCGCGCATCATCCGGCTCGGCGAAGGCGTCGCTGCCAGCCGTCGGCTCTCCGAGGAGGCGATCGAGCGCACCATCGAGGCCCTCAGGGTGTGCGCCGACAAGATGCGCCTGCACGGCGTCGAGCGCGCCGGGCTGATCGCCACGGAGGCCTGCCGGCTCGCCGACAACGCCCCCCAGTTCCTGAGCCGCGTTCGCACCGAGACCCACCTCGACATCAAGGTGGTGAGCCGCGAGGCCGAGGCCAGGCTCGCCGTCTCCGGATGCGCCTCGCTGATCGACGCCGACAGCGACATGGTGCTGGTTTTTGACATCGGCGGCGGCTCCTCGGAGCTGATCTGGCTCGATCTGGCGCGCCACCGGCGCAAGCCGCTCGATCGCCTGCAGGCGCAGAACTGCATCGTGGCCTGGACCTCGCTGCCGGCCGGCGTGGTGACGCTCGCCGAGCACTATGGCAGCCGCATCATCGACGCCGACATCTTCGAGGCGATGGTGGCCCATGTCACGGCGCTGCTCGCCCCCTTTGTCGCCGGTCACGGCCTGCAGCAGCGCATGGCGGGCCGGCGCACCCAGCTGCTCGGCACCTCCGGCACGGTGACGACGGTGGCCGGCGTGCATCTGGAACTCTCCTACTACGATCGCAAGCGCATCGACGGCTTCTGGCTCAACGCCGGCCAGGTGCGCGCGGTCACGAAGCGCTTGCTTGCCTCCAGTCACGCCCAGCGCGTAGCGCAGCCCTGCATCGGCAGCGAGCGCGCAGGTCTCGTTCTCGCCGGCTGCGCCATCCTGGAGGCCGTGCTGCGCGCCTGGCCGTGCGACCGGTTGCGGGTGGCTGACCGCGGTCTGCGCGAGGGCATCCTGGCGACGCTGATGGCCGAGGACGGCCTGTACGGCCGCCCCCTTGGCTGGGCCAGGCGCAAGCGCGGGCGCTGGTGATATGGCCGGTCGCGGGCAAGGCGGCATCTCCGGCGGCCGACGCCTGGCGCGGCAGCGCCTCAAGTCGCCCAAGCAGCGTTCGCAGTCCTCGCGCCACTGGCTGGAGCGCCAGCTCAACGACCCATACGTGGCGGCGGCCAGGCGCGACGGCTACCGCTCGCGCGCGGCCTACAAGCTGGCCGAACTGGACGCCCGGTTCCGCATCCTGAAACCGGGTCGGCGCGTGGTCGATCTGGGCGCTGCACCCGGCGGATGGGCGCAGGTGGCTGCCGCTGCCGTGCGGTCGACGGATGGCCAGGGGCAAGTGGTGGCCATCGACCTCCTTGCGATGGAGGCGGTCGCGGGCGTCGAAAGCATCGAGCTCGATTTCATGGACCCGGCGGCGCCGGGCCGGCTGAAGGCGATGCTGCGCGACAGCCGCGCCGACGTGGTGCTGTCGGACATGGCGGCACAGGGCACCGGCCACGCCCGCACCGACCACCTGCGCATCGTCGGCTTGGCCGAAGCCGCCGCCGAGTTCGCCTGCGAGGTGCTGGAGCCGGGCGGCGCCTTCGTGTGCAAGGTGTTCCAGGGCGGCTCGGAGCGCGCGCTGCTCGACCGGCTGAAGCGCGCCTTCGCCGCCGTCAGGCACGTCAAGCCTCCGGCCAGCCGCGCCGAGTCCGCCGAGATGTACGTGGTGGCGACGGGATTCCGTGGGGCGGATGGGCAGGAGCCCAAGTGATATCAAACCACCCGGTTCGTCACCTCGATCGACGGCGGCTGGCGCAGGGTCTGGTAGACCACGCAGTAGCGCTCCGTGAGCTTCATGAGAGTGGCGCGCTGCTCCTCGGTCAGGTCGCCGTCGATGTCGAAGGTGAGCCGGATGTCGCGGAAGCCCACGGGCGCGTCCTTGGCCACGCCCAGCGTGCCGCGGAAGTCGAGATCGCCCTCCGCCTTCACCAGCGCGCCGCGCACCGTCAGCCCCAACGCCGTCGCCACCGCGTTGAGCGTCACGCCGGCGCACGCCACCAGCGCTTCCAGCAGCATGTCGCCGGAGCAGGCCTGCGTGCCGGGCCCGCCGGTGGCGGGATGCAGCCCGGCCTCCACCAGCGCCTTGCCGGTCTCGACGCGGCACGTCACGCCCTCGCCGATGCGCCCCTGCGCCTTCAGCGTGATCACCGCGGCCTGCGGAGTCTCACGGTACTTGTCCTTCAGCGGGGCCTGCAGAGATTTGAGGGCCGTGGCGTCCATGCGATCATTTCCTGTGCAACATATCTCGCAGTCTACCCTACGTCGCCAAGCTGATGGGCGCCATAACTGGAACGGTGTACGGCGCAATAAGGCGTCAGCCGCCTTCGGGATTGGGATCGCGGCGCGACGACTCTTTGAGGCCGATCATACTCGGCCGGGATCGACTGCGATACCCCGGTAGACAGGTTGGGTCGAGCGAAGCGAGGCCCAACACCTCTTCGTGCAACGCTGGGTCTTCGCTGCCGCTCGACCCAACCTACGCCGCCCCCGGCCTCGCCTTCGCCTCCGCGCGGCGCGCGTGCAGGATCGGCTCGGTGTAGCCGTTGGGCTCGGTGCGGCCCTTGAAGACGAGGTCGCAGGCGGCCCGGAATGCCACGGACCTGTCGAAGTCGGGCGCCATGGGGCGATAGTTGGGATCGTCCGCATTCTGCCGGTCGACCACGGCCGCCATGCTTTTCATGGTGTCCATCACCTGCGCCTCGGTGGCGATGCCGTGCCGCAGCCAGTTGGCGATGTGCTGGCTCGATATGCGCAGCGTGGCACGGTCCTCCATCAGGCCGACGTTGTTGATGTCGGGCACCTTGGAGCAGCCGATGCCCTGGTCGATCCAGCGCACCACGTAGCCCAGGATGCCCTGCGCGTTGTTGTCGAGCTCCTTCTGGATGGCTTCCGGCGCCCAGTTCATCCGGTCCCCTACCGGGATGGTCAGGATGTCGTCGAGCGAGGCGCGGGGGCGCCAACGCAGCTCCTGCTGGCGCTTCGCCACATCCACCTTGTGATAGTGCAGCGCGTGCAGCGTGGCGGCGGTGGGCGAAGGCACCCAGGCGGTGTTGGCGCCGGCCTCCGGGTGCGCGACCTTCTGCGCCATCATGTCGGCCATGCGGTCGGGCATCGCCCACATGCCTTTGCCGATCTGCGCCCGCCCCGGCAGCCCGCAGGCGAGCCCGACGTCCACGTTCCAGTCCTCGTAGGCCTTGATCCACGGCGTCGCCTTCATATCGCCCTTGCGGATCATCGGCCCCGCCTCCATCGAGGTGTGGATCTCGTCGCCGGTGCGGTCGAGGAAGCCGGTGTTGATGAAGCACACGCGGTGCCGGGCGGCACGGATGCACTCCTTGAGGTTGACGGTGGTGCGCCGCTCCTCGTCCATGATGCCCATCTTGAGCGTGTTGCGCATCAGGCCCAGCGCGTCCTCGACCCGCGCAAACAACTCGTCCGAGAACGCGACCTCCTCGGGCCCGTGCATCTTCGGCTTGACGATGTGGATCGACCCGGTGCGGCTGTTGCGGAAGGCGCCGTGGCCCTTGAGGTCGTGCATGGCGATGAGCGACGTGATCACGGCATCCAGGATGCCCTCCGGCACCGGCTGCTCGTCGCGGTCGAGCACGGACGCGTCCGTCATCAGGTGCCCGACGTTGCGCACCAGCAGCAGGCTGCGGCCGGGCAGCGCGATGTCGCCGCCCCCGTCGGGCATCGTGTAAACCCGGTCCGGATTGAGCCGGCGCTCCATCTCCCGGCCACCCTTCTCGAAGGTTGCCGCCAGGGTGCCTTTCATCAGGCCGAGCCAGTTGCGGTAGGCAACCACCTTGTCGTCCGGGTCGACGGCGGCGATGGAGTCCTCCAGGTCGACGATGGTCGTCACCGCCGCCTCGATCAGCACGTCGGCGACGCCGGCGATGTCGCCCTTGCCGATGTAGTGCCGGCTGTCGACCTGCATCTCGATGTGCAGCCCGTTGTGGCGCAAGAGAACGGCGCGAGGCTCGGCCGGGTCGCCGCGATAGCCCGCGAACTGCGACGGGTCTGCCAGGCCCACCACGCGCGCCGCGCTCTCCAGACCGATCATGCGCGCGGCGCTGTGGAGCCAGCTATCGGCCACGCTGCCGAGGCTCGCCACCAGCCGCCCGTCCTGCACGGCATAGCCTCGCACCTGGGCATGCGAGGCTCCGGCGAGGGGTGCCACCTCGTCGAGGAAACGCTTGGTCCACGCGAACACCCTGGCGCCGCGCACGGGGTTGTAGCCGGGCGCGCGCGCCGCCCCGTCCTCCTCGGGCAGGGCGTCGGTGCCGTAGAGCGCGTCGTAGAGGCTGCCCCAGCGCGCGTTGGCGGCGTTCAGGGCATAGCGCGCGTTGGTTACCGGCACCACCAGCTGCGGCCCGGCGATGTGGGCGATTTCGGGGTCTACATTCTCCGTGTCGATGGTGAAATCGCGACCTTCCGGAACCAGGTAGCCGATCTCGGCCAGAAACGCCCGGTAGGCCGCGCGGTCGAAGGGCTGGCCCCTGTGCGCGCGATGCCACTCGTCGATCCTGGCCTGCAGCGCGTCGCGCTTCTGCAGCAGCGCCCGGTTCCTAGGAGCCAGGTCGTGCACGATGCGGTCGAGCCGGGTCCAAAAGCCCGCCTCGGGGACGCCGGTTCCGGGCAGTACTTCGTTGCGGATGAACTCGTGCAGCACCTTTGCGACGCTCAGGCCTTCCACGACGACGCGCCCGGTCATGCAGTCTGGACTCCGATCTCTGCGAGGTTGCGGCTACTATGAAGGCGCCAGTACGCCCGTCAATCGGCCAAGGTCCGTAGCCTGAATCCGCGCGGAGACGGGTCTTATCCGCCAACTATGTACGCTGGTCTTCGAACGTCAGCTCTTCACCAAGCGGCAGAGCTCCGAGATATCGCGCGACAAGCTCCGGCATCACCTCGCCCAGGCTCGGCGGCGACCACTTGGGCTTGCGGTCCTTGTCGATCAGCAGCGCGCGCACCCCCTCGGGGAACTCGCCGTCCTCGAACAGGCGTACCGTGAGCCGGTACTCGACCTTCAGCGCCTCTTCGAGCGAGGGCAGGCCGCGCGCCTGGCGGATGACCGCGAGTGTCAGCTTCAGGGCCTTGGGCGACTTCTGCCCGAGGCCGGCACGGGCCCTGGCCGCCCACTCATCCGGCACCCCCGCCAAGGCCATATGGATTCGCTCGATCTCCGGGCTGGCAAACGCGGCATCGATCGCCTCGCGTCGGCGCGCCAGTTCCGACTCGCCAGGGTGTTCGGCGAAGCCGCGGATTGCCTCGCCGACCGGGCCGCCACCCGGATCCACGAGCCGCTCGATCAGAGCGGGGAGCCTGGCGGAGGAAACCAGCGCGTCGCTGAAGCGGGCGTAGATGGCGTCCACAGCCCGCATGGCTTCGCCGGTGAGGCCGAGATAGACTCCGGTCTCACCCGGAGCATTGGCCAACAGCCACGTGCCACCCACGTCGGGGATCAGCCCGATGCCGGTCTCCGGCATGGCGAGCTGCGACCGCTCCGTGACGATGCGGTGACTGGCGTGGGAGGAAAGCCCGATCCCCCCGCCCATGACCAGACCATCCTGGAGCGCCACATAGGGCTTGGGATAGCGCCCGATGAAGGCATTGAGCCGGTACTCGTCGCGCCAGAATGCCCTGGCGAGGCCGGAGCCCTGCGTACGGCCCTCGTACAGCGAGCGCAGGTCCCCGCCCGCGCACAGGCCGCGCTCGCCGGCACCGTCCAGCAGCACCAGCGCCACCGCCGGATCGTCCTTCCAGGCCGCCAGCGCCGCCCGGATCGGCTTCACCATTGCGTACGTCAGCGCGTTGAGCGCCTTCGGCCGGTTCAGGGTGATGCGCCCGGCGCGGCCCTCGCGCCGGATCAAGACCTCGTCACTTGCCGCCGGCTCCATGATGTTTCCTTGACTTTCCCAGATAGTCTCGGGATTAGCCGTGCCTCGGCGCGGCCGCAATCGCCCATGCAGCCTGTGCGGCAAAAGGCTTTAGGGCCGGAAAAGAACGGCCCGTGTGTGGCCAGGGATCGATCATGACGGTCTGGCAGAAGATTTCGGGGCTTGCGAGCGTCGTCGGCGATGCCGGCGGCGGGCTGCTCGGCGATTTGGCCCGCGTCTTCGGCCTCGACCGTTCCGTCGCCCCGCAGAACGACATCGCCTTCACCATCGCTGTCATCGCGCTGAGCGCCAAGATGGCCAAGGTCGACGGCGTCGTCTCGCCGCTGGAGGTACAGGCGTTCAAGCAGATGTTTCAGACCGCACCCGAGGAGGAGGCGAACGTCAAGCGCGTCTTCAACCTCGCCATGCAGGACGTCGCCGGATACGAATCCTACGCCGACGAGATCGCCAGGCTCCTCAAGGACGACAAGAAGCTCCTGCAGGACGTGCTGGAGGGGCTCCTGCACATCGCTACGGCCGACGGCGCCCTCCATCCCAGCGAGGACGCGTTCCTCGCCGACGTCGCGCGGCGCTTCGGCTTCACGCCCAGCGAGTTCCGCTTCTTCCGCGCGCGCTTCGTCGCGGACAGCTGCAATCCCTACGACGTGCTGAAGCTCAGCCCACAGGCGACCAACGAGGAAGTCAGGCGGCAGTACCGCAAGCTGGTGATCGACAACCACCCCGACAAGCTGATCGGCCGCGGTGTGCCGCCCGAGTTCGTGGACATAGCCACGCGCAAGCTCGCGGCCATCAACGCCGCCTACCACACCATCGCCAAGGAGCGCGGGCTTTGACGGCCATCCCGCACATCGTCCACCGGATCGCCCAGCGGATTACCAAGCCCGACAGCCCGCTGGTCGATGTCGTGCGGCCTTCCCCCAATGTCGAACCGCGCCGCAAGGGCCCCGGCCCCAGCATCCTGCTCCTGCACTACACGGGCCTCGAGAGCATGGCCAAGGCCATAGACTGGCTGACGCGGGAGGGCAGCGGCGTGTCGTGCCACTACGGCATCGACATCGACGGCCGCATCACGCAGATGGTGGCAGAGGACAAGCGTGCCTGGCACGCCGGCGAATCCGTATGGGCCGGCGAAACCGACATCAACTCCGCCTCCATCGGCATCGAGATCCACAACCCCGGCCACCAGCTCGGCTACCCCGACTTCCCCGAGGCGCAGATGCAGGCGGTGGAGCGGCTCAGCCGCGACATCATCGCCCGTCACGGCATCAGGCCGGAGCGCGTGCTGGCCCATTCCGACGTGGCACCGGCGCGCAAGAAGGACCCCGGCGAGAAGTTCCCCTGGGCGCGGCTGGCGCGCGCCGGCATCGGCCATTGGGTAGACCCGGCGCCGGCCAACGCTGCGGAGCCGGGATGGAGCCTCGGCGTCGCCGGCCCGGAGGTCGCTTCCGTGCAGGAGGCGCTGCTGCGTTACGGCTACGGCATCGAGCCGACGGGTGTGGTGGACGCGAGGACCGAGGTAGTCGTCGCCGCCTTCCAGCGCCATTTCCGGCCGGAGCGCGTGGACGGCCGCATCGATGCCTCAACCATCGCTACGATCGAGCACCTGATCGCGGCACTCTCGGTTTGAGGCGTAACGCTCTCCTCGCGCCGCTCCATCGCCAGGCCCGAACCTGCTCGCCTAGGCTGTGCTGCGCGGCGCGTTCGCCCGACCTACGCGAGCCATTCCGGCAGGCGGTCGAGACCGATGAGGTCGGCGTAGGCGGGGCGGGGGCGGACCACGGCCCACTCGGTGCCCTTCACCAGCACCTCGGGTACCAGCAGCCGCGAATTGTAGGTGGAGGACATGGCCGCACCGTAGGCGCCGGCGCTCATGATGGCGATGAGGTCGCAGGGGCCGCAGGGCGGCAGCCGGCGGTTCTGCGCCAGATAGTCGCCGGTCTCGCACACGGGGCCCACCACATCCTGCAGGATCGGGCCCGCGCCCGCGGCGACCTCGTTCACCGGCCACATCTCGTGCTCGGCCTCGTACAGCGTGGGGCGGATCAGGTCGTTCATGGCGGCGTCGACGATGGCGAAGGTCTTGTCCCGGCCGCGCTTCACGTAGAGCACGCGCGTCACCAGCACGCCGGCATTGGCAACGATCACGCGGCCGGGCTCAAGCACGATCTTGAGCCCCAGATCGCCGAGCGTCTCGCGCACCACGGCCGCGTAAGCGCCGGGCGAGGGTGCAATGTCGTTGGCAGTGCTGTCGTAGGGCACGCCCAGTCCGCCGCCGATGTCGAGGTGCTCGATGTCATGGCCAGCGCGGCGCAGCTCGACGACCAGGTCGCGCATCAGCGTGAAGGCGTCGCGGAACGGCTCGAGGTCGGTGATCTGGCTGCCGATGTGCATGTGCACGCCGGTCACCTGGATGCCCGGCAGCCCGGCGGCCTTGGCATAGAGGCGGAGCGCGTCGTCATAGGGCACGCCGAACTTGTTCTCGGCCTTGCCGGTGGCGATTTTGGCGTGCGTTCTGGCATCCACGTCGGGGTTGATGCGCAACGCGATGCGGGCGCTGTGGCCGAGGCCCGCCGCCACCGCGCTCAGGGCCTCGAGCTCCGGCTCGGATTCAACGTTGAAGCCCAGGATGCCTTCGCGCAGGGCGAAGGCCATCTCGTCCCGCGTCTTGCCGACGCCGGCGAAAATGATGCGCCCCGCGGGCACGCTCGCGGCCAGTGCGCGCCGCAACTCGCCCTCGGAGACTACGTCCATGCCCGCGCCCAGCCGGCCCAGGGTGGCGATGACCGCTTGGTTGGAGTTGGCCTTGATGGCGTAGCAAATGAGCGCGTCGAGGCCGGCGAAGGCCTCGCGCAGCACCCGATAGTGCCGCTCAACGGTGGCCGTGGCGTAGCAGTAGAACGGCGTTCCCACCTCGGCGGCCAGGCGCGCCAAGCTCACGTCCTCCGCGTGGAGGATACCGCCGCGGTAGGCGAAATGGTGCATCCAGCGCGCGTTCAGCGGATCAGGGGGTCGAGTATAGTCGGTTTATGGGGCGGAGGCTCGCCCGGTCTGGTGGGCGGCATGTCGCTCGCCGCCTTGGGCGGCGCGTCGAGAGACCCGCGCACGCCGCAGCCCGCACCGGCGAGCAGCGCTGCCACGGTTGTGGCCGTCAGGAGCCAAAGCGGCAGGCGGTTGCGCATGTGCTGCCAGCGATCCCCTTGTGAACTCTGTTCTGTGAACCAAGTTCACGTTCGGCAACGCCCATAAGGCCCTCGAAGAGGGGCTTTTCCAGGGCCGACGCCGGCTATCTAGCCTCGTCCCTGCTGCTTTTCCAACCGCTTTATCCAGGCCTTGGCCATTTTCCGCACGTTCTGTGGCGCGGTTCCACCATAGCTTGCGCGGCTCTTGACGGAGTTCTCGACCGACAGCACAGAGAACACGTCGGCGGTGATGCGCGGCTCGACCTGTTGCATGACCGCCAGAGCCAGGGCGTCAAGACCGACGCCCCGCGCCTCAGCGGCGGCCACGATCCGCCCGGTGACGTGATGTGCCTCCCGAAACGGGAGGCCCACCGCGCGCACCAGCCAGTCGGCGAGGTCGGTGGCGGTGGAGAAGCCGGAGCCGGCCGCCGCGCGCATCGCCTCGGCGTCAGGCACGAGGTCGTCTACCATGCCGGTCATGGCGGCGATGGCAAGGCTGAGGCTGGCGAGCGCGTCGAAGGTCAGCTCCTTGTCCTCCTGCAGGTCCTTGGCGTAGGCCAGCGGCAGCCCCTTCATCACCATCAGCAGGCTCTGGAACGCCGCCGCGACGCGGCCGACCTTGGCGCGGGCCAGCTCGGCGGCGTCGGGGTTGCGCTTCTGCGGCATGATCGAGGAGCCGGTTGTGAACTTGTCGGAGAGGCGCACGAAGGCGAACTGCGGGGTCATCCACAGCACGATCTCGTCGGCCAGGCGCGACAGGTGCATGGCCGCGATGGCCGCGGCGGCCAGGGTCTCCAGCACGAAATCGCGGTCGGAAACGGCATCGAGCGAGTTGGCGCAGGGCCGATCGAAGCCCAGTGCCTCGGCCGTTGCGTCGCGGTCGATGGGAAACGAGGTGCCGGCCAGCGCGGCGGCGCCCAGCGGGCACTCGTTGAGCCGCTCGCGGGCTCCGACGAGGCGGCCGCGGTCGCGCCCCAGCATCTCCACGTAGGCCAGGAGGTGGTGGCCGAACGTCACGGGCTGTGCCGGCTGCAGGTGCGTGAAGCCCGGCATGATCAGCGCGCTGTGGGCCTCGGCCTTGCGGGCCAGTGCCAGCTGCAGCGCCGCCAGGGCCTCGTCCGCGGCGTCGATCCACCTGCGCACGTAGAGGCGGAAGTCGGTGGCCACCTGGTCGTTGCGCGAGCGGGCCGTGTGCAGCCGCGCCGCCGGTTCGCCGATCAGCTCCCTGAGGCGGCTCTCGACGTTCATATGCACGTCTTCCAGCGCCCGCGAGAACACGAATTCCCCGCTCTCGATCTCGGCCAGCACGCGCTCGAGCCCTGCGGCGATCTTGCGCGCGTCGTCCTTGGGAATGATGCCCTGGCGCCCCAGCATGGCCGCATGCGCCTTGGAGGCGCGGATGTCGTCGGGTGCCAGCGCCTTGTCGAAGCCGATTGACGCGTTTATCTCCTCCATGATCGCGGCCGGCGACGACGTGAAGCGCCCACCCCAGATCTTGTTGGCGGATTTGTCGGTCACGGGATTCTAGCCTGTGTTGCAGCAGTATGAGTGGAGCGGATGGAAGACCGGGCTCCCGGGCAGAGTGCATCGAGGACGGCCGTCGTCTCCCTGGTCACCGCCGCAGTCGCGGCCGTGGTGGGGTTCGCAGCCGTATACGTGACCCTTGGGCGGCCTGACAACGCCACATCCCCGGCAAGGGTCGCAGCATCGGTGCCGGCTGGCGCCCAGGAGCCGGCCAAGGAGCTGCCAAAGGGGTCCGGAGCCAACCAGCTGAGCCAGGGCCAGATGGCGGCCTTCGTGTTCCGCAAGGCGCCGGAGGCGTTGCCCGCCTTCAAGTTCCAGGATGCCGACGGCAAGGAGCGCACGCTGGCCGATTGGCGCGGCAAGGTGGTGCTCCTCAACCTGTGGGCGACGTGGTGCCTGCCCTGCCGTAAGGAGATGCCCTCCCTCGACCGCCTGCAGAAGGAGATCGGCTCCGACAAGTTCGAGGTGGTGGCGCTGAGCGTCGACCGCAAAGGCCTGGAGGCGTCGAAGAAATTCCTCGACGACATCAAGGTGGAGAAGCTCGGGCTCTACGTCGATCCGAGCGCCCGCGCCAGCTTCGACCTGCGCGTGGTGGGCCTCCCGGCCACGCTGCTCATCGACGCCCAGGGCCGCGAGATCGGCCGCCTGCTCGGCCCCGCCGAGTGGGACGGCGAGGACGCCAGGCGCCTGATCCGAGCGGTGCTGGAGTAGGCGCGGGGCAGGTGTCAGACCCTCCGGGTCTGACACCTCTTCACCACCGTATCAATCGCCATCAGCTCGCGCAGCAGGGGCTCCAGGTCCCCGAGCGGCACCATATTGGGCCCGTCCGAGGGCGCGTTGTCCGGGTCCTGGTGTGTCTCGATGAAGAGCCCGGCCACGCCCACGGCCACCGCTGCGCGCGCCAGCACCGGCACGAAGCGGCGGTCTCCACCGGAGGCGGTGCCCTGGCCGCCGGGGCTCTGCACGGCGTGGGTGGCGTCGAAGATCACCGGGCAGCCGATCTGGCCCATGATGGCAAGCGCGCGCATGTCCACCACCAGGGTGTTGTAGCCGAAAGAGGCGCCGCGCTCGGTGACGAGCACGTTGGGGTTGCCGCTGCCGGTGATCTTGGCCACCACGTTGGGCATGTCCCAGGGGGCGAGGAACTGACCCTTCTTGACCTTTACGGCGCGCCCCGTCCTGGCAGCGGCTAGGAGCAGGTCGGTCTGGCGGCACAGGAACGCCGGAATCTGCAGCACGTCCACCACCTCGGCGATCGCGGCGCACTGCGCCGGCTCGTGCACGTCGGTAACGACGGGGACGCCCAGCGCCTCGCGGACCTCGGCGAACACGGCCAGCGCGCCGTCCAGCCCCATGCCGCGCTTCGCCCCGAGCGAGGTGCGGTTGGCCTTGTCGAACGAGGTCTTGTAGACGAGACCGATCCCCAGCCGACCGCAGATCTCCTTGAGCGCGGAGGCCATCTCCAGCGCATGGTCCCGGCTCTCCATCTGGCAAGGGCCGGCAAACAGCGCGATCGGCCGGTCGTTGGCGAAGGTCGCATTACCGATGGCGACGGCGGGATTGGGCTTGGTTGTATCGCTCATGGCGCCACCATAGCACGGCGCCAATCGGCTTTCCCGGACGTTGGACGGGTCAGACCCGGGTCAGACCCCTCGCGTCCACCGTGGCGTAGGGTCGCTTGCGCGAACGCGAGGGGGCTGACCCCGGTGAAAATGGCCGCCGCTATCCCCCGTGCTCG
>DATBKR010000711.1:0-6925 GCA_036555805.1 Hyphomicrobiaceae bacterium
GGGCTATAGGCGTACCACTCGGTGAGCCAGCAGGTGGCGAAACCCATGGCGTTGGCGGCGAGGCAAAGGTTCATGCCCACGGCACCGCACGACAGCACCTGCTCCCACTCGGGCGCGGCCGGATTTGGCGTCACCGCCGACACCACGGCCACGACGCACGGCGCCCGCATCAGGCGCGTGCGCTCGGCCTCCAGCCGCACCGCGGACGGCGGCTCCTTCTCCTCGGCGGCGCAGGCCTTGGCCAGCACCCCGCCGAACGCGGCGCGCGCATCCCCCTCGAAAATCAGGAACCGCCACGGCACCAGCTTCTTGTGATCGGGTGCGCGCGCCGCCGCGGTCAGGATCGTTCGCAGCTGCTCGGGGCCGGGCCCCGGCTCGTCCAGCATCCCGGCCTTGACAGACCGGCGGGTCAGCAACAGTTCAAGCGCGTCCAGACTCATGTGGGATTCGCCGCCGTCCATAACTCCACCCCTCGCTAAACCACGCCGGCTGCGGCTACAATGGACTTGAGTGCGCCCCGCGTTAACACGACGGGATAATGCAATGCAAAAGCTGCGCCGTGGCTTGAACGCGGCCGCCCTCGCGGCGGGGGTATGGCTGGGCGGGGCCGGCGCCCCGGCGGCGGCGGATTCCGGGGCGCTGATGATCATCGTCGACGGCTCCGGTTCCATGGCGGGCCTGATCGAGCGCAACGCGCGGCAGTCCAAGATCGCGCTGGTGCGCGATTCGCTCTTGGAGGCGCTGGCGCAGGTGGGCCCGCAGACGCGGATAGGGCTCGCCGCCTTCGGCCACAGGAACGGCGGCTGCAGCGACGTGGAGATCATGCGCCCGCCGGAGCGGCCCGATGTGGAACGCGTGATGGCGCCGCTGGCCCGGCTGAAGCCGCGCGGCAGGGGGGCGATCACGCTCGCCCTCCGCGAGGCCGCCAAGCAGCTTCCCGAAGGCGCGTCCCCGCGCAGCCTGGTGCTGATCCACGACGGCCTCGACAACTGCCAGCAGGACGTCTGCGCCGCGGCCGCCGAGCTGGGTGCGGCCGGGATCGTCACGCACGTGGTGAGTCTCGGCCTCACCCCCGACGACCTGGCCAAGATGGCGTGCCTGCCCAAGGCCACCGGCGGCCGGCATTTCAAGGTGGACGCCTCCGACCAGGTGTCCGGCGCCATTGGCGAGGCCGTGCGCCTGGCCAGCGGCGAGCTGACGGCGGTCGGCCTGGCGCCAGGGGCGCCGATGGCCCAGTGGGCCACGTCCGTCGTGCCGCCCGCCCCGGCCCGGGCGTCGCGCCCGGCCGCTCTGCAACTCGCCGCGCTGGCCGCACCGGGCACCGAGCCGCTGGCCGTCCCGCTGCATTGGACAGTGGCGCGCGAGGACGACCCGGACGCCGTCCTGTTCGACGCCTGGGCCGCCAACCCGCAGGTATCCGTGGCGCCCGGCACCTATGTCGTCACCGTCGGCAGCGACCTCGTCTCTGCGCACCAGAGCGTGACCGTGCGGGAGGGCCGGCCGACGCCGGCGCCGATCGTGCTCGGCGCCGGCGTCGTGCGTGTGCGGGTCGCGGCGCAGAAGACCAACGCGGCGCTCCCCGATGCCATCATCACCATCAGCGCCGCCGACGGCACGCCGGTTGCCGTATTCAAGGCCGCCGAGGCGGCGGCGCTGCTGCCGGCCGGCCGCTTCCGGATCAGCGCCGAACTTGGGCTCGTCCGGGACGAGCAGACCGTGACCATGGTCGAGGGGCGGCCGGCGTTCGTGGACCTCGCCCTCAACGTCGGCCGCCTGCAGCTGATCGCCGCCGGCCGCGACGGCCCGACACCCGCCGAGGGGGCCCTGTTCATCGTTCTGGAGGACGACCCGCCGCGCGGGCGGCGCGAGGTGGCACGGTCGGCGGCGAGCCAGGCGGAATTCGCGCTCCCGCCCGGCACCTACTATATCATTGCCCGCCAGGGCACCGTCGAAGCGCGCGAGCGCCTGGAGATCGGTTCGGGCGACGTGGTGCGGCGGACCTTGACGGCAGCCACCGGTCGCCTCGGCCTGTCGGCCGAGGCGCCACGCCGGGCGGAACTGGTGGCCGGAGGAGGGCAATGACCCCGGGGATGCGTGCGTGTGCGTGTTGGCTGGCTGCCGCCGCGGCCCTCGCCTTTTCCTTGGCGCGCGGGCCGGTCGCGGCCCAGGCCCCGCAGGCACCGGCCGTGGGTGACGCGGCGCCCGCCAACACCACCATGGTGCCGCGCTCGCAAGGGGCCGCCAAACCCGGCGGCGCGCCCGGCCAGGTCTCCCTGGTGGCCCATCTCACCGACACCAGCCCGCCCATCACCCAAGGCTTGGTCTGGCGCGTGTTCCGCGACAAGGCCGGGCCGGGCGGCAAGGCCCAGCTCCTCTCGACGGTCAAGGAGGCGAGCCCCACCCTGAAGCTCGACCCCGGCACCTACCGCATCAACGTGGCGCTGGGGCGGGCGAACCTGACACGCAAGGTGGCGGTGCCCGGCGACCAGCCCATCCGCGAGAAGTTCGTCCTCAATGCCGGCGGCCTGCGCATCGTGCCCGTGCTGACGAGCGGGGAGCCGGCCAACGAGAAGCTCGTGACCTACGACGTGGAATCCGACGAGCGCGACGAGTACGGGCAGAGGGTCAAGGTGGTGACCGGCGCCAGGGCCGGCCTGGTGCTGCGCCTCAACGCCGGCAACTACAGCATCGTCAGCACCTATGGCGACGCCAATGCGGTGGCGCGCACCGATGTTTCCGTCGAGGCCGGCAAGCTGTCCGAGGTCACGCTGGCCCACGCGGCGGCGCGGGTGAGCTTCAAGCTCGTCACCCGCAGCGGCGGCGATGCCATCGCCGACACGCAGTGGAGCGTGCTCGGCGGGCAGGGCGATTCGGTCAAGGAGAGCAGCGGCGCGCTACCCACCCATATTCTCGCTCCGGGCTCCTACGTGGTCCGCGCCAAGCACGCCGGCCGCTTCTACAAGCGCGATTTCGCGGTCAAGGCGGGCGACAACGCCCTCGTCGAGGTCGTCATGCCGTGAGCTCCGATCGACCCAGCAAGCCTCGGCGCCCTCGCCGGCCGGCCACTGCGGTCGTGCATGGAGGCCGCGACCCGTTCGCCCACCACGGCTTTGTCAACACGCCGGTCTACCGGGGCTCCACCGTCCTCTTCAAGTCGCTCGACAGCTTCGAGAGGCGCGACCAGCGCTACGTCTACGGCCGGCGCGGCACGCCCACCTCGGAGGCGCTGGAAGGCGCCATCGCCCAGCTCGAAGGGGGCGCGCGCGCCTGGCTGGCGCCGTCCGGGGCCGCGGCCATCGCCACCGCGCTCTTCTGTTTCGCCAAGGCGGGCGACCACATCCTGGTGGCGGACACGGTCTATCAGCCGACGCGCAGGATCTGCGACGGCCCGATGCAGCGGTTCGGCGTCGAGACCACCTACTACGACCCGACCGTCGGCGCCGGCATCGCCGGGCTCATGCGCCCGAACACCGCGCTCGTCTATGCCGAGAGCCCCGGCTCGCTCACCTTCGAGGTGCAGGACATTCCGGCCCTCGCGGCCGCGGCGCACGCGGGCGGCGCCCTTCTGGCCATGGACAATACCTGGGCCAGCCCGCTCTACTTCAAGCCGTTCGAGCACGGCATCGACATCTCGATCCAGGCCGGCACCAAGTACATCGTCGGCCACGCGGATGCCATGCTGGGCGCCATCACCGTCGCCGAGCCCCTGGCCCACAGGCTGGTCGTGGAGGCCGGTGGCCTGGGTATCTGCGCCGGCACCGAGGAGATGTACCTCGGCCTGCGCGGCCTGCGCACGCTCGACGTGCGGCTGGAGCGGCATTGGCTCTCCGGCGTCGAGATCGCGCGCTGGCTGGAGCAGCGCCCCGAGGTGGCGCGCGTGCTGCATCCGGCGCTGCCGAGCCATCCGCAGCACGAGCTGTGGAAGCGCGACTTCCTCGGCGCCTGCGGCCTGTTCTCGGTGGTGCTCAGGCCCTGCTCGAAGGCGGCGCTGGCGGCCATGATCGAAGGGCTCGAGCTGTTCGGCATCGGCGCCTCGTGGGGCGGCTACGAGAGCCTGGTGCTCCCCTTCGATGCCGCCAGGACGCGCTCGGCCACGGCCTGGCAGCCGGAGGGCCGGACGGTGCGTCTCCACATCGGCCTGGAGGACGTGGACGACCTCAAGGCCGATCTGGAGGCCGGCTTCGCCCGCCTCGCCACCGCGGCATAGACCTGTCAACCTGGGTAGTCGCCCAGTCCACGGACGACCTGGCGGCGGCTAAATTCGTCCGTAGCCGCAGGGTCTCCCTGCCCGATCCTCCGCCGGTCTCGACGGAAGCGCCGGCGGAGGTCGGGCCGGACAGGCAGCAACCCGAGACCCTGCGGCCCATTCCCGCCTACTGGCCAATGATGAAGGTGGCGTTGACGATGAAGAGCAGCGCGGCGAAGGCCGCGAGCAGCGCCCCTTTGCGCGGGAAAGCGGACGCCGCGAACGGCATGGCGATCAGCAGCATGTGCGCGAGCGTGGTGCTGGAGCTGAAGATGAGACACTCGCCGGGATAGACGGCGAAGAAGAAGGCCGCCCGCAGCAGGGCATAGGCGAGGAGCGCCTGCGGAACTCCGGCGAGACCGGCGTCGAGCCACGCGCGACGGTAGCGGGGCAGCACGCACGCCGCCACGGTCGTGCCGAACAGGACCACCATTGCCGCCGACACCGGCGAGGACAAGTAGCTCGCCAGCGTCACGTCCGGGGCATAGTCGCCGGCGTAGTCGGTGCCGGCGCCGTAGGTCGCCTGCAGCGCCGGCGCGGCGATGCTGTAGAAGAGCCAGCGGGCGGCGAAATCGAGCACGGTCCCCAGGTCGTACCGGTTCTGGGTCACATAGTAGAGCAGCATGCTGAGGTGCGAGGCACCCTCCGGGTCCGGGTCGGCTTGGATCAGGCGGCCGTTGACGGCGACCTCGAGGAACACCAGGGCGAGCGGGGCCGTCAGCGCGTGCCAGCCGATCCACCAGTTGCCGCTGAGCCGCCAGCCCCTCCGCACCGGCGCATCCACCGCCGGGATGATCACCAGGAACCCGGCCACGATCTCGTTGAGGCACGCCAGCAGCAGGATGGCCGTCAGCAGCAGGGCCCCGCGCACGTTCCACGATCGGCGCAGCCGCAGGTAGGCGGCGATGTAGAACGCCGTCAGGGTGGCCGAGACGATCTTGGACTCCTCGATGCTGGAGAAGAACCACACGCTGAGCGAGACGGCGTAGATGGCGCCCAGCGGCATCACATAGCGGCGCGGCACCACGGCTGCGAACGCGGCCATCGCCGCCCACACGCCGAGCGCGCCGACCGCGGCGAACAACGCCTTCAGCAGGGTCAGCGTGGAGAACCACGCCGTCAGCGGGCTGAGCGCCTTCAGCCACGCCGTCGCCAGCGCGGTGGTAAGCGGGTGGAAGCGCGCCACCCGCTCGTGCACGTAGCCGTCGGCCAGCAGGGTGTAGAGGTGGGCGTCGGCGCCGAAGTGCGTGGTGCCGCCGCGCGATTCCAGGATGAGGGCGGAGACCCAGTAGAGGGCGAACGCTGCGAGGGCCAGCAGCACCCGCCACGCCTCGGATTCGGCGAAGCCGCCCTCGCGCGCGGGCTGCGCGGGGTTTGCCGGGGCCATTTTGGCTGCCATCTCGGCTGCCATGTCCGCTGCCATCGGTTTCATGCCCGCCGGCCTCCCCTGCGGTCTAATTAGCCAATGATGAACGTTCCGTTGGTGACGACCAGCAGGAGCGCGCAGGCCGCGAGCAGCGCGCGTTTGCCCGGCAGCTTCGAGCCGGCGAAGAGGATAGCGAGGATCAGGATGTGCGCCAGCACGGTGCCCGAGCTGAAGAGTAGGCACTCGCTCGGGTTGACGACGAACCAGAACGCACCGCGCAAGAGGGCATAGGCCAGCAGCCCCAGGACCAGCGCGATGCGGCTGCGGTCGCTTTCGGCGCGGCAGCGCGGGAGCACGCTTGCAACGGCCATCACGGCGAACAGGGCCACGAGGGCGGCGGTGATCGGCGAGGAGAGATAGCCGCCGACCGCCGCCTCGAAGTAGGCCGTGTATTCCGGCCATGCCGCCGGCGCCAGCGAGGTCTCCAGCGTGGGAGCCGCGACGCTGAAGAACAGCCAGTTGACGATGAAGGAATAGAATGTGGCCAGGCTGAAGTCGTTCTGCGACACGTAGAACAACAGCATGCTGAGGTGCGAGGCGCCCTCCGTCGCCGGCCCGCTCGACGCCGCACTCGCCGTCGCGGGCTTGACGACCGCCTCCAGGAACGCGAAGACGGCCGGTGCCGCGAGCCCATGCCATGCGATCCATCGCCCATGACGCAGGCTCCAGCCGCGTCGCACCAGAGTGTCGACCACGGGAATGGCGACGAGGAAGGCGGCGATGATCTCGTTGAGGCAGGCGAGCAGCAGGATGCCCGTCAGCAGCGCGGTGCCGCGCGCGGTCCAGCGCTCGCGCAGGCGCAGATAGACCGCGATGTAGGCCGCTGCCAGCGTCGCCGTCACGACTTTAGACTCCTCGATGCTGGAGAAGTACCAGACGCTGAGCGAGGCGGCGTAGATTGTCCCCCACAGCGCCACCTGCCGGCGCGGCACGACGGCGGCGAACGCCGCCGTCGCCGCCCCCACCCCCAGCCCTCCAAGCGCAGCGAACAGCCCCTTGAGGAGCTGCTGCGGCGTGAGCCACGGCGTCAGCGGCCCGAGCGCCTTCATCCACGCCACCGCCAGGGCGGTGGTGAGCGGATGGAAGCGCGTGATGCGGTCGAGGGCGTAGAAGCTGCCCAGCCGCGCGATGACATTGCCCTTGGCCAGCTCCATGTAGAGGATGGTGTCGGCGCCGAACAGGAATGTCTCGTTGCGGGCGGCGAGAATGAGGGCCGAGAGCCAGTAGAGCCCGAACGCCGCTGCCGGCAGCAC
>DATBKR010000712.1:0-2555 GCA_036555805.1 Hyphomicrobiaceae bacterium
GGCGCGCCCGCATGCTGGCGCGCCTGGGGACGGAGGCGGCAGACGCCATCGACGAGCTGCTGAACCTGGCGCTGGCCTACGACGAGACCGAGGCTCCCACGCTGCAGGGGTTCCTGAGCCGCCTGCGCCAGGGCCAGCGCGAGATCAAGCGCGACATGGAGCAGGGCCGCGACGAGGTGCGGGTGATGACCGTGCACGGCGCCAAGGGCCTGGAGGCGCCCATCGTATTCCTGCCGGACACTTGCTCCACGCGCTCCGCCCGCCGGCCCAACGAGCTCCTCCTGCTGGAGGAGGCCGAGCGCCAGAGCGGCCTCCCGGCGCCGTTCCTGTGGCCCATCAAGGGCATGAGCAAGGTCGAGGCGGTGCAGGCCGCGCGCCGGCGTGTCAGGCTGGCGGATACCGAGGAGCGCAACCGGCTGCTCTACGTGGCGCTGACCCGCGCGCGCGACCGCTTGTATGTGGCGGGTTTCGAGGGCGCGCACAGGCCGCCGCCGGACTGCTGGTATAATCTCATCAAGGAGGGACTGGCGGGCCGCCTCGATGAGGTTAAGGGCCCGGACGGCCACACGGTCTGGCGGCTGCGCAGCGAGCAGGCGGTGCCACCGGCGGCCGGCAGGACGCGGGCTTCTGCCGCGACCGATGCCGTACCGCTGCCGGCGTGGGCCTCTGCCGCCGCGCCGCAGGAGCCGCTGCTGACGCAGCCCCTCGTCCCGTCGCGGCTGGCGCCGCTGGAGCGGGGGGCGCCTGCGGAGGCGCTCGGCGGTGCAGCACGGGACAGGCGGCATCCCGTGGAGCCTGCGATCCTGTCGCCGGCGCAGCTGACGGACGACCACCGCTTCCTGCGCGGCAACCTCACGCACGCACTGCTGGAGCACTTGCCGGGCGTGCCGCAGCGCGGGTGGGCGGCTGCCGCCGCGGCGTTCCTTGCCCGCCACGGCGGGCAGCTCTCCGCGCAGGTGCGCCGGGCGATCGCGGACGAGACGCTCGGCATCTTGCAGGACCCCGCGCTGGCGCAGCTGTTCGGCCCTGACAGCCGCGCAGAGGTGCCCATCGCGGCCGAGTTCCCGCACCCGGACAGGAGCGGCCCGGCGCTGCGGCTGACGGGCAAGATCGACCGTCTGGTCAAGACCGACAGTTCGGTGCTGATCCTCGACTACAAGACGAACCGCCCGCCGCCTGCCGACCCGCAGTCCGTCGCCGAAGCCTACCTGTTCCAGCTCGCCGCCTACCGCCTCGGCGTTGCGCAGATTTTCCCGGAATCGCCAGTGGAGGCCGCGATCCTCTGGACAGACGGCCCCCAGTTCATGAAGATGCCGGCTGATCTTCTCGACACCTACCAAAGCCGTCTCTGGGAGCGGGCAGCCGGATAGATCGCAGCGTCGGCAGCTGTTCGCCTTGATCAATACGGGAACCCCGCATAGTATGAGTTGTCCATACCGCTTTTCGAGTGGAATTCAGCCAAGGCAAGGACGAACCTGGCCAGGCATGGCGTTGACTTCGAAGTGGCCAAGGACGTGTTCCTCGATCGGGCCGGCCTCGTCGATATCGACGACAGCGATCCCGGGGAGGAGCGTTGGCGCATAGTCGGGCGGGCCGGCGGCAAGCTTCTTTTCGTGGTGTTCACGAAACCAGACGACGATGTCATCCGCATCATCTCGGCACGCGAAGCGAACAAGCGTGAAGAGCGGCGCTACTATGGTCAGACGGCGCCTTAAGGGCGGCCGCCGGTACTCGATCGATGCTGACGGCAAGGAGCGGCTTCTACCGGAGCGCGAGCCCGATTGGTCGCGGCTTGACGCCATGACCGAGGGGGAGGTGCTCGCAGCGGCGCACGCCGACCCCGACGCGCAACCATCGACGCCCGCCCAGCTCAAGCGCATGCGGCGCATCTCGCCGGCCAAGCACCTGCGCTGGAAGCTGGGCCTGTCGCAGGCAGAGTTCGCGCAGCGGTTCCAGATCCCGCTGGGCACCTTGCGGGACTGGGAGCAGCACCGCACCGAGCCCGACCAGGCGGCCAAGGCCTATCTCAAGGTGATCGCGGCCGACGCGGGCTTCGTCGAGCGCGCGCTGGCGTCCTGATCCTCGCGGAGATCCGGCCGGGACCGCCTCCGCCAACCTTGACGCCCAATGACTGCCTTCTTATCTGTGAGAGCCCCCATTCCTGGGGCAGCACGTCCAGGAGATCCATCATGAGCGCCGCCACCCCCTTCGTTTCGGATGCAGACTTCGACAAAGAGGTGCTGCAGTCGGCCGAACCCGTGGTCGTCGACTTCTTTGCCGAGTGGTGTGGCCCCTGCAAGGCGATGGCGCCGGCACTTGAGCAGGTCGCCGCCGAGCTCAAGGGCAAGGTGAAGGTGGTCAAGATCGACGTCGATCAGAATCCGGACGTCACGCAGAAGTACCGCATCCAGGCCATGCCGACCCTGATGGTGTTCAAGGACGGCAAGGTCGCCGAGCAGCGCGTCGGCGCCCTGGTGCAGAAGAAGCAGCTCGCCGACTGGATCAACGGCGCCCTGACGGCGTAAGTCGCCTTCCCCCCGCATCGCCGATCTTCC
>DATBKR010000713.1:0-14157 GCA_036555805.1 Hyphomicrobiaceae bacterium
CCTCGGAGGCGGCGGCACGCCGTCGATATCGGCCGCCAGAGCCGGCGACGCAGCGGCGGCGGCGATCAGCCCGGCCGCCAACAACCACCTTCTCATCTTGCGCACTCCTCCTCGATAACTCCGACCCCGTACCTGTGCGGAGCATCCACGCTAACACCAAACCCTGACGATGGCGAGGCGCTGCTTGAGCTGTATTGCGCTCTCGGGGCGAGCCCGGCTCATGCCTCCGTCCGCCACCGCACGATCGCGCACCCGCCGCGAGCTTTCCTAGATCATCCGGATTGCCCAGGGTTGTCGGCGGCGTAACGATTTGTAACGCGGTAGGGGAAGCGGGGGAGTGGGGAATGGGAATTGGCGGGGCCCGCGGATTTCCCCACTCCCCATTCCCCTACTCCCCATTCCCCTCTCTTGAAACTGCGCCCGCACCGCTTACATCTTCGTCTGCGCACGCCGCTCATCGGGTGCGCGTCAGCGCTGCCTGGCCTTCGCGGCAGGTAAGTGACCCGCCCTCGGGCAGGCAGATGACATTCGTCGCTTCTCAAAGGAGGACACCTGTCATGCGACCTTTCGACCTTTCGCCCCTCTATCGCTCCACCGTCGGCTTCGAGCGTCTGTTCGACCTGATCGACTCGGTCGCCGGCTTCGACCAGGCCGCCCCGGGCTACCCGCCCTACAACATCGAGCAGCTCGGCGAGAACGAGTACCGCATCGCCATGGCGGTGGCGGGCTTTGGCCCGGACGAGATCGGCGTCGACGTGAAGGAACAGGCGCTCAGCGTCTCCGGCGCCAAAAAGGCGGAGGAGAAGGAGCGCAAGTACCTGCACCGCGGCATCGCCGCGCGCAACTTCGAGCGCCGCTTCCAACTCGCCGACCACGTCGAGGTGAATGGCGCCGACCTCGAGGACGGCCTGCTCCACATCGAGCTGGTCCGCAACGTGCCGGAGCGCCTCAAGCCCCGCACGATCGCCATCGGTACCGGCAGATCCGCCGAGCCGAAGCGGGTGGAGGCGGCTGCGGCGTAACCGCAAGCGGCCCGTCATCCCGGTAGTCGAGCCCCGGCCCAACAAGGCCGGGGCGAGGTTACAAGGAAGCTTGCGCTCGAAAATTGCTTGCCCGGCGCTCGCCCCAACGTTCCCTCCCCCTTTGCGCCGGGCTGCTGTCCGGCGCCTGCCCGGTGGTCGTCACTCCGTTGCGGGCGAGGCCGGGCCGAAGCGGCGCGACGCGCCGAGGAAGGTCTTGAACAGGACGTGGTCGCTGGCCAGGAACTCGCGCGGGCCCTCGTTGAAGAAGCGCCGCATGGCGCGATGGAAGTGCGACTGGTCGTGGAAGCCGGCGGCCTGGGCGATGTCGCTCAGCTTCGCCGCGTCGTTGGCATAGAGGAGCCCCACCACCCAGTTGATCTGCAGGACCTGGCCGAAGAATTTCGGCCCCACGCCGACGATCTGGTTGAAGCGCCGGTTGAGGTGCCGCGGGTCTGCGTTGAGGCGCTCGCAGATGTCGCCGACGCGCAGCCCACCGTCGCCGGCCTCGAACAGCGCCACCGCCGCCTCGACCAGGGGCTCGCCCGACCCGGCGCGCTCCGCCAGCGCCGTGAAGAACGCGTCGGCCTCAGCGATGTGCTCCTCCCGCGTGTCGTCGGGGCCGCGGACGAAGTGCCGGCGCGCGAGGGCGTCGAACTCGGCGCCGATCTCCGGCAGCGGCGGAGCCCGGCCGGCGGTCCGCTCGCCGGGAACGCCGAACAGCCGATAGAGGCCGGTGGCCGAAAGCTCGCAATAGAGCATCTGGTGTCGATCGGGATGATGGACGACAATGTCGTGGTCGACGATCTGGCCCGGCAGATGCCAGCGCGACGACTGGGGAAAAGCCTGACCGTCCACGACAACATGATAGGCGGGCAAGTCCCCGAAGCAGTTGGCAAAATAGGTATAGCCGGTGGGCTTGGGGCGAACCGCCAGCTCACTTTCGAGGCGGCGGTTGGCATACATGTAGCGGCGCACGAAAGGTCGAAGGTGCTCTGGCGCGGGAACAATATCGACGTCGGTCGGCTGCATGACGGTCTCCTGTCCGATTTTTACAAGCGCGCGCTGCCAGCGGCGCTTATCCTTGAACCCCCGCAGGTGCTGTTGACGGACCTTTTAGCCTTGCGGAACGCGGCGTTGGGCGTCAAGCGATCTTGAGCCGACGTCAGCGCGAGCCCTGTAGCAGCCGCGACGCAGGACCATCCCGGAGAACCCAAGGAGATGAAGCCGTTGAAGGGTGCTGTGGTCACCGGTGCGCGCGCGTTTGAACCAGATCGCGCGTTGCCGCGACAATGCATCGGACGGGGGGTAGAGCTCGAAACCAGCGTAGCGGCCCGCTGCTCGCGTCGCATCCCCCCGCGCTCTTGCGGCGAGCCGCGCCAGCATAGGGCCCGCATAGGGATGGTGCCGTGGATCTTTGGAACCCGCTCGACCTGCTCCACCGGACGCGCGCGGCAGATGCAAAATCGGCGTGGGCCGTATTCGACGCCGCGCTGACCCAGGCCGGCTTCCCGCACAGCTTCTACACGTTCGGCGTGCCCATGACGTCGCAGCAGCCGCTGCGCGACAAGCTTGCGCGCGGCATATTCGGCAAAGGCCGCTTCGTCGACGAATTCTTCCGTGAAGCGATCAAGCGGCCGGAGTTGCTTGCCACCGAGCCTGTCGCGCCGCACTGCAAGCGCTCGCTGCGGCCCTTCGTGTGGTCGTGTGAAGAGCTGAACGCAGGCGAGCGGAGCGCCCTGAGCTTCGTCTATGATTTCGACATCAGTGCTTTCATGGTGTTTCCGTTGCGCAATGCCGATGCGACACAATACGGCAATATGACCGTGTTCTGCGGCGACGCGCGCCACAAGGCGTGGCTCAGACATGTGCAACGCTTCGGGCCGCTGCTGGGCGTCACGGCGCAGTATTTCCACGACAGCCTCGCCGGCGTCGAGGACGAGGCGCCCGGTCCAGCACGCCTTGCACTGTCGCCGCGCCAGCGGGAGTGCCTGCTGTGGGCGAGCCGGGGCCTCTCCACCAAGCAGATCGCAGAGCGTCTCACCTTGTCCGAGCCGGTGGTGAACGAATACCTGTCCTCAGCCAAGCGCAAGCTCGGCTGCGCGACCAGGGCGCACGCCGTGGCCCGAGCAATCCGGCTCGATCTGATCAGGCCATAGCGACCTCGCCCGGCGGGTGCGACCCCTCGATTTTGAGGGATTTGGGTAGGGGAACCGCAGCCCTTCCACACTCCCTCCTCACAGCCGGGACAATCGGCGCGCGCCCATCTTCTCTCCGTTCAAACGCCTCACTGCTGGACCCCTCACGCCGAACTGAAGTCGTCCGCGTCGGTCCTTCATTCACGAGGCGCTTCATGACGCAATCCAATTTCGGTGCAGTCCGTCAACCGCGACCCCTCATTTCTGAGGGATTTGGATGCGGCGCGCATCGCGTCAGAATGTTAACGGCCGCGCATCGCCGTTGAACCTTCCTTGCATGAGCTGCGAGCAGCGGGCCGGCACGCCGGGCATACTTAAGCGCGAAAGGAGATTCACGATGAGGACAGGATTGTTTGCCGCCGTCGTTGCGGGTGTCGGGCTCGTTGCGCTTGTGCACGTCGCGACGCCGGCCGACGCCCAGGTGAAGGCGAGGACGGGCACCCAGGCGAAAGTCAAGACGGGGTGTTCGAACGCGATCGCACCCAGGTGCCCAAAGAACTTCCACCGAGAATGTTCGCAGACCTACAGCAACGGTTGCTGCAAGAAAATGGTGTGCGCTCAGAACTAGGCCAGAGTGTGCGATGCGGCTGCGGGCGTTATCTCGCACGGCCCGCATGCGTCAACCGCGATGGAAGTCTTATCCGTTCCACCGGACCGTCGACCTGAACGGCCGGGAGACGATCAGTCCGAGGGGAGGTGCACCAATGAGAGCCGCACTGACCACCGCCATCGTCGTGGCTGCCGCGTTCGCTGCCCTTCCGCAGCCCGCATCGGCACGCTGCGCCAACGGCTACGAGGCGGTGTGGGTCCAGGGCAACCAAGTCTGCAGGCTGAAGACGCCCAAGCTCCCGCTCAAGGCCAAGCAGAACCGCAGCAGGAGCAAGGAATACCCGAAGCACTTGCCGGTCGAGTCCTGGAGCTTCTGAGACGGGAAGTGACGGTCGAACCGATCGACGGGAGGGGCGATATGCCCAAAACGACACGGCGTGTCCTGCAATGTGTGGCCGGCGCGGTCGGCCTCGCGCTCCTGGCCGGACCGTTGGCCGCCCAGAGCCAGGACACCATCAAACTGCGCGTGCCGGTGCAGCTCAAGAGCATGCTCGCGGCAACCATGAGCGTGACGTGCAGCATCCTTCACGGGACCGAAACCCTGGGAACGAAATGGTCCGGGATTTACGATATCGTGAACGGGGAATTCGACCAGGTCGTCGAGGTGGACGTGCCCGCCTTGGGTGGGCAGAGCTTTCTCGGCGCGGACGGCTACAGTTGCGACCTCAAGGTGACCAGCATACCAGGCGGCCTCGGGGTCACTCCTGAACAAGGCACGCCCACCGGCAAGGCAGACTACAATATCTATAAGCTGGCTAAGCCGGATGCGTTCTTTCGGGTTCATGCCCAGGGCCCACTGCACGGCGGCAAGATTGTCGGGGGGATTGTCGGCCCCAGCAAGGACCTGACGATCGGCCCGAAACAGAAGCAGTAGTGGCGCGAGGCGCTCAAGTCGGTGGATGAACGCCCCATGCTCACCGGACCCTGGTCAGGCTGGCCGCGACGGCCTCGACTGCGCGGCATGCTGCTCGGCACTGTCTTGATCTGCAGTGTCCCAGCGATCCCCTTGATCGCCGCGGACGAGAACGCACCGACCGTTGAGACCGCTGCGCTCGGCATGACCGGCTGGCGCACTGCCCCGGTGACGGTGGAGACCGCCGTGCTCGGCATGACCGGCTGGCGCACCGCCCCGATGACGGTGGAGACCGCCGTGCTCGGCATGACCGGCTGGCGCACCGCCCCGATGACGGTGGAGACCGCCGTGCTCGGCATGACCGGCTGGCGCACCGAGCCGGAGCCGCCGGAGCGCACGCATCCGTTTGCGATTGCGACCGCCTACCTCAATCTCTTTCACGATAACCAGCCGCTGCCGCAGAAGCTGGAGGCCGACTGCCCGGTCACGATCGGGCACAAGCCGTTCTTTACAACCACTGGCAAGCTCCCGGACACCATCAAGTATCACTTCGAGTGGAGCCCCGGACAGCGCTCAACCGACTACGCGAAGTTCGACAAAGGCGACCGGAAGGATCCCCTCTACGAGCCCCCGTCGGCCTTCCACGAGTTCCCCTATCCGCTGCCCACGAAGGACAAGGCGGGCGGCGGCAAGCCCGGCCCCAAAGGGTTTGCCGCCAAGGAGCCCGGTCACAAGGGGCCTGCTGCGGAAGCGGCGGGTCCGGCAGACGACCCCAACGTGTACAAGGGCTCGGTGCGCGTCGTCGCCAGCAGCGCGAAGGGCGAAGCGGTGGCATCCGGATGGGCGCCCTATCACATCGTCTGCCGGCCCAAGCTGGAGGTGCTGAGCGGCACACTCGACCTGCGCGATCCCGACGGCTCCGCATGCCCGCGCGTCGCCGAGGCCGCGCTGAGCCTCAGGACCAACGTCGCCGGACCGGTGCCGTTCAGCCTCGACTGCACGGGCAACCGCTTGTGGTCGCAGACCGCGACGGCCCACGCGACCGGTCCTGACACCTATATTGCGGTCGCCACCCTGCCGTTCGAGGTCAGGCACAAGGAGCAGGTGAACTGCGCCCTGAAGAGCCGGCTGCAGTCGCCACCCAAGATCTTGGCGCTGCGCGGCCACGCCTACGACTGTGCCAGGACCGGCGCGGGCAGCATCGCCACCGGCGTTCCGTCGGCACCCCCGCCGAGGCTGCCGCCGCGCGTCGTCGATCCGCCGCGGCTCGTGTGCGTCGGCGGCAGGCTTGCGGCCGGCGGCCCGAAGGGAGCCCGCTATGCCTGCCACTGCCCCGGCGGCCAGACCGCAAAGAGGGCCGGGCCGAACAGCTATTTCTGCCCGCGAAGCCCAGCGGGCGGCGTCACCTGCGCCGGCGGCGTCGTGAGGGTCGGGCAGTGCGTCTGCCCCTCCGCCGCGGAGAAGGCGAAGATCGGAGCGAATGCGTGGCGCTGTATCAGACGCGGCACGGCCGGCGCGCCGCGCTTGCGGGCGCGCTGAGACCGGCGCGCCTGCAGCCGGCCGGCTACGCCGGCAGGGCTCGGGCCCGAGCGCCGTGCGGGATCGTCGGCGGGGTCGCATTGAGAGTGTCCTTGGCGAAGCCTGCGGCGGCCTGGTAGCCGGCCATGAACTGGGCGCGCTCGTCGGGTGGGATCACATCGTCGATGTTGTCGAAGGTGCCGCCGCAGCGCTCGTCCACCATGTTGAGGAGCCCGAACGGCCCCGCGCCGCGGTTTCTCAGGACGAGCTGGGAGATGGGGCCGCACAGCCTGGCGTCGTAGGCGGCGAGTGCGTCCGGCGTCACGCCGTGCTCGACCATGGCGGCCCCCAGCACGCGCGCATCCACGATGGCCTGGCTGCCGCCGTTGGAGCCGGTGGGATACATGGCGTGCGCGGCGTCGCCGAGGAGCGCAACCGGGCCGTCAGCCCACGTGGGCACCGGGTCGCGGTCGATCATGGGGTTCTCGTACACGGTATCCGCCTGCCGGATCAGGGCGGGCACGTCGAGCCAGTCCCACGTCCAGTCCTCGAAATGGTGCACGAAGCTGTCGATGGTCACCTGGCGGAACCAGCCGCTCCGCTTCCAGCCCTCGCTGCTGTCCATGGTCACCTCCGCGATCCAGTTGATCGTGGAGAGGCCGGACTGAGGGCTGGGCTGCGAGATTGGATAGAACACGATGCGGTGCCGGTGCGTGCCGAGGCCGACGAACGATGCGCCGGTGCGGATCGGTTGCGCCCGAGTGGTCCCGCGCCACATCACCGCCCCGCCCCAGTGGATCGGCGGCTGGCCCGGGTGCATCTGCGCCCTCACCGCGGAGTGGATGCCGTCGGCGCCGATGAGCAGCGTGCCGATGGCCTCGGAGGTTGAGCCGTCGGTGCGCTCGATCAGCGCCGTCACACTGCCATCAGCGTTCTTGCGATAAGAGGCGACGCGGCTGCCCAGCTGCACCGCCTCGGGCCCGATCCGCTCCACCGCCTTGGCGTACAGAGCCATGTGGAACAGGCCGCGGTGCACTGCGTATTGCGGCCAGTTGTAGCCCGCCAGCAGGCCGCGCGGCTCGGAATAGATGTCGTTGCCGTTGAGCCCGACCAGCGCCCACTCCTTGGCCGGCAGCCCCACCCGGTCAAGCTCCCACCGGGTGAAGCCCAGTTCGTACATTTCCCGCACCGCATTGGGCTGCAGGTTGATGCCCACGCCCAGCGGCCGCATCTCCCGCACCGCCTCGTAGACGACGCACGGCACCCCGATCTGGTCCAGCGTCAGTGCCACCGCCAGCCCGCCGATGCCGCCGCCGGCGATGATCACAAGGTTGTCGGTCATGTAGCCCCCCGCCCGCGGGCTCCTCCCGTTCTTTATCTTTGGGACGGATGCCCGAGGCAAGTCGCGTGGGATGACGGCCGGTGGGTCTCCCGATACACAGGAGAGATGAGCAAGGACGGGAGGTTCGAGATCTTCCTGGCCGCCGCGCCCGGCCTGGAGGAGGTGCTGTGTGCGGAGGTGCGCTCCAAGGGGTTCAACTCGGCCAGGGCCGTGCCGGGCGGGGTCACGGTCAAGGGCGGGTGGCCCGAGGCGTGGCGGGCGAACCTGTGGGTGCGCGGCGCGGGGCGGGTGCTGGCGGTTCTCGCCTCGTTCCGGGCGCTGCATCTGGGCGAGCTCAAGGCGCGGGCGCGCAAGGTGCCGTGGGGCGAGGTGCTGCGGGCCGATGTGCCGTTTCGGGTGGAGGCGACCTGCACGAGATCGCGCATCTATCACTCCGGCGCCGCGGCCGAGCGCGTCGAGGCGGCGATCCGGGAGGCGCTGGGCGCGCCGGCCTCGCCGGAGGCGCCGGTGCTCGTCAGGGCTCGCATCGAGCACGACCTCTGCACGCTCGCCGTCGACACGTCGGGCGAGCCGCTGCACAAGCGCGGGGCCAAGGCGGCGGTCGGGACGGCGCCGATGCGGGAGACGCTGGCCTCGCTGTTCCTGCGGCAATGCGGCTTCGACGGCGGCGAGCCGGTCCTCGATCCGATGTGCGGCTCGGGCACCTTCGTCATCGAGGCGGCCGAGATCGCGGCCCGCCTCAACCCAGGACGGGCGCGGCGCTTCGCGTTCGAGCAGCTGGCCAGCTTCGACGCCGCCCAATGGGCTCGCATGCGCGACGTGGCGAGCCGGCGCACCCCGCCGGCTTTCGTCCGCTTCTACGGCAGCGACCGCGACGCCGGCGCCATCGTTATCGCGCGCGCCAACGCCGAGCGCGCGGAGGTTGCCGAGTATACGGAGTTCCGCCAGCGCGCCATCAGCGAGCTTGCCGCCCCCGAAGGTCCGCCCGGCCTCGTCATCGTCAACCCGCCTTATGGCACACGCCTCGGCGACCGGAAGCAGCTGCTCCCCCTCTACCGCGCCCTCGGCCAGACGCTGCTCGCCGGCTTCCCCGGCTGGCGCGTCGGCCTCATCACCAGCGAGCTGAGTTTGGCGCTCGCCACCGCCCTCCCGTTCCTGCCGCCAGCCGCCCCCGTCCCGCATGGCGGCCTGCGGGTGACGTTATTCCAGACCGCGGTGTTGCCATGAAGGCGCTGGGGTCCATAGCAGACCTGCTGGAGGATCTGACCCCGGCAACCTGCGATGACGCAGCGGCCCTATCGGGAGACGCTCTCTAATTCTTAGTTGGTTCCTGTTGCTCCGACTCTGGCCCGATCAGTTCATCGAGCTGCTTCCGGTATTTCTTGACGAGCGCCACATTCTCTTTGAACTGCAACGGGGTCGCGGTCTTCAATGCATTTTGCATCTCCGCGAGAGCTTGATTCTTCTCCTCCTGGGACATCTGCTTGTCTTGCTTAATCGCCTCCATTTCCTTCCTGATCTGGTCCGGCGGCTCCGTAAACTGCCCCGTCTGCGCATCAAGCCCGGCGAGCACCAGCGAAATATTCGCGCTCACCTCGTCAAGCTCGTCGACCGTCGAGAAGCCGTTGCTCTTGGCAATCTCCTCGACCTGTTTTTGCAGCGCCGGATCAGGCTTGTCGGCCGAAGCCTCCAGCTTGCTCGAAAGAGGCGCGAGCTGCTTCTGAGCAGCAATGAAGCCTTGGACCTTCTTTTCAGTGAGCTTCACCTGCTTGAACTGTGGCTCACCCTCTCCTTGCACCCGCCCCTGGCCTATCCCGGGGGAGGCAAGGAGCCCGAGGCCGGCGAATACCGCCAACATCCCAAGCCATAAGGTTCGCATCGTGAGCTCCCTGATTGCTCATCCAGGTTCAGCGCGGATGGTTAACCAAGAAAAGCGTGGGGAGTTCCCCTCGGCTGCCCAGGCAAAAATCGGGTCAGGCAGATCCCGCCCATGTGGGCAGTAGCGCCCCGGCGGAGGGTGAGCGGCCTAGGGCGGGCGCCGTCCCGTTCGTCCCACGGCTGGTCGATGGCCTCACAACCCACCTTCGGCTTGCAGGTCCACGGCTGCTTCCAGGCGTCGATGGGCACCCGTTTTAGGAACCGGCAGCCTATCAATCCCACACCAGCCCCTGCGCGCGTTCTACCACCGCCCGACCAACCGCAGCCACTCCTCCTCCGTCAGCACCTCCACCCCCGCCTCGCGGGCCTTGGCGAGCTTGGAGCCGGCGTCGGCGCCGGCCACTACGTAGTCGGTCTTCTTCGACACGGAGCCTGCCACCTTGGCGCCGAGGCGCTCGGCGAGGGCCTTGGCCTCGTTGCGGGTCATGCGCTCCAGGGAGCCGGTGAACACCACGGTCTTGCCCGCCACCGGGGAGCCGTCGGCGGCGGCCGACCGGGCGAGCGGCTCGACGGTCACCTCGGCCCGCAGGTCGTCCAGCGCCTGCACGTTGTGGGGCTCGCTGAAGAAGGCGATGAGGGCGTCGATGACGGTGGAGCCTATGCCTTCGATGTTGTCGAGGTCCTGGTAGGCGTCGCTGCCCTTGCCGCCCGCCGTGGCCGCGTCGGCCGCGGCGCGGAACGCCTCGAAGGTGCCGAGCGCCTTCGCCAGATCCCGCGCGGTGGTCTCGCCGACGTGGCGGATGCCCAACGCGTAGATGAAGCGGTCGAGCGGCACCCTGCGGCGGGCCTCGATGGCCTTGAACAGGTTCTCGACCGACTTGGCGCCGAAGCCCTTCTTTTCGGCGAGCCGGTCGGCCTCGGGCAGGCGCGCGTCGCGGGCGGCGAGCGTGAAGATGTCGGCCGGTTGCACGATGCGGCCCTCGTCGTAGAACTGCTCGACCTGCTTCTCCCCCAGGCCCTCGATGTCGAAGGCGTTGCGGGACACGAAGTGCTTGAGCCGCTCCTTGCGCTGGGCCGGGCAGATCAGGCCGCCGGTGCAGCGCCGCACCACGTCGGCGCGACCCGTCTTCGCGTCCGTCTCGCGCACCGCCTTGCTGCCGCAGGCCGGGCACACCTCGGGCATCCTGTAGGGCCTGGCGTCCTTGGGACGCTTCTCCAGCACCACGCCCAGCACCTGGGGGATCACGTCGCCGGCCCGGCGCACTGTGACGGTGTCGCCGACGCGGATGTCCTTGCGGGCGATCTCGTCCTCGTTGTGCAACGTCGCGTTGGAGACGACGACGCCGCCCACCGTCACCGGCTCCAGCTTGGCGGCCGGCGTGAGCGCGCCGGTGCGGCCCACCTGGATGGTGATGTCCAGCACCCTGGTGGTGGCCTCCTCGGCGGGGAACTTGTGGGCGAGGGCCCAGCGCGGGGCGCGCGAGACGAACCCCAGCCGCTCCTGCCAGTCCAGCCGGTTCACCTTGTAGACGATGCCGTCGATGTCATAGCCGAGGTCGGCGCGCGCCAGCGCGATCTCGCGATAGAAGGCCAGCATCTCCTCCACGCTGCGACACACCCGCATCAGCGGGTTGATCGGCAGGCCCCACGCTCCGAAGGCCTCCACCACGCCCGACTGCGTCTTGGCCGGGAGCGAGCTGGCGTCGCCCCAGCCGTAGGCGAAGAAGCGCAGCGGGCGGCGCGCGGTGATCGACGGGTCGAGCTGGCGCAGCGAGCCGGCCGCGGCGTTCCTCGGGTTGGCGAACACCTTGGCGCCGGCCGCCGCCTGCTCCTCGTTGAGCTTCCTGAAGTCGGCGTGGGGCAGGTAGATCTCGCCGCGCACCTCGATGCGGTCGGGCACGCCCTTGCCGGCCAGCCGCTGCGGTACCTGGCGGATCGTCATGACGTTGCCGGTAACGTTCTCGCCCTCCTCGCCGTCGCCGCGGGTGGCCGCGAGCACCAGCCGGCCCCTCTCGTAGGTGAGCGAGATGGAGAGGCCGTCGATCTTGGGCTCCGCCACCACCTCCACCGGCTCCTCGGCGCCGAGGCCGAGGAAGCGGCGGATGCGGGCCGCGAACTCGGCCACCTCCTCGTCGGCAAAGGCGTTGCCGAGCGACAGCATGGGCACGGCATGGCGCACCTTGCCGAACGCCTCGACGGGGGCCGCGCCGATGCGCCGTGACGGGCTGTCGGGGCGGCGCAGGTCGGGGAAGCGCTGTTCGATGGCCGCATTGCGCAGGCGCAGCGCGTCGTAGTCCGCGTCGGAGATTTCCGGCGCGTCCTGGCGGTAGTAGAGCTCGTCGTGATGGGCGATCTCCTTGGCGAGCCGCGCCAGCTCGGCCTTGGCCTCCGCCTCGGTCAACTCTTCGACCGGCTTGGTCGTGCGTGCTGTCATGCCGGCAATCCAGCCTTTCGGGCGGGCGAAGATACCAGCTTGATACCGGCCGCGCGACGGCCCGGCCGCCGGCAATTCGCGGGGCAAATGCACGGCAAAAGGAAGGTGCGGCGCTGCGTCAGCGGGCGGCAAAGCCCAGCGGCGGCCTGCGCACGGGGGTGGTCGCCGTGGGGATATCCCCGCCCTTGGGCGCGGGCATGTCCTCGGGCGCCGGCTGGCCCGGTCCCGGCGCTTTCGGCTCGGCGGCCGGCGTCTTGGAGCCCGGCGTGATGGCCTTGAGGGCCTTCGTGAACCAAGTATCGCCGGCCATGGACGGGCTCACCCCGCCCGACTTCAAGAGCGCAAAGGCGCGCTTGTACCAATCCGAGTTCGGGAAGTTGTGCCCCAGCACCGCCCCCGCCGCCTGGGCCTCCGGGACGATGCCGAGCGTCATGTTGGCCTCGACGATGCGATAGAGTGCCTCCTCCACCTGGGGGGTGGTCTGGTAGTTGGTGACCACCGTCTTGAAGCGGTTGATCGCCCCTACATACTTCCTCTCGGTGAGGTACTGGCGCCCCACGTCCATCTCCGCGGCCGCAAGGATGTCTTCCGCGATACGGATGCGGTTGGTGGCTTGCTTGGTGTAGGGGCTGTCGGGATAGCGCTGGACCAGCGTTTTCAGCTCCGCCAGCGCCTTGCGGGTGGCTGACTGGTCGCGATAGGGGTCCTTGATGTCGTCGTAGTTGGCCGAGGCGATGATGTGGTGGGCCAGCGCCGCATCCTTGGTACCGGGGTGCAGGGTGGTGTAGCGCTTGCCCGCCGCGATCGCCTCCGGGTACTTGCCCGCCTTATAGTAGGCATAGGCGGCCATCACCATGGCGCGGCGCGCCTCGGGCGAGTAGGGGTGGTCGCGGTCTAGGTCTTCGAACTTCTGGGCGGCCTCCGTGTACGCGCCCCTGGTGAGTGCACGATCGGCATCGGCGTACATCTTCTCGGGCGGATCGGGGTTGAGCACTTTCGACATGTCCGACGTGGACGAACACGCCGCAGCAAAGGCGAGCACCGAGGCTGTCGCCGCCGCCGTCAGCCACCGGCTTGCCCCGCGCCGCGCGTCGGCCAACCACGTCGTCACCATGCGCCTATCCCTGCTTCGGCCCGGTTCTGGCGCCGGGCGTGCGTACCACCGCCGTCGATGCGGGCTGCGAGAGCTCCCTCCGTACGAGCACCCCGACTCTCCTTTATAGGAGTCGGCGATACCTCGCCAGCCCAGGTCTCTCCCCAGGCTCTATGCAACTTGGCGCGAAATTATGGTCCCGCCGCGTCAAGGACGCTCGGCGGCGTAGTTGACCGTCGCCCTGCCAACCGACATGTCGACTGGGGCAGAGTCGCGCACCTGGGGCGCGGCGACCGTGGTCCAGGCCTCGGCGTCGGCGAACAGCTTGCGCAGCACGTTGGCGTTGAGGCGGTGGCCGCCGCGCGCGGATCGGTAGGCGCCGAGGATTGGGGCGCCCGCCAGGGCCAGATCGCCCACGGCGTCGAGCATCTTGTGACGCACGAACTCCTGCGGATAGCGCAGACCCTCCGGGTTCATGATCCGGTCGTCCGCCAGCGCTACGGTATTGTCGAGGGAGGCGCCGAGCGCGAGCCCGGCCTTCCACAGGCATTCCACGTCGCGCATGAAGCCGAATGTGCGGGCGCGCGCGATCTCGTTGCGGAATGCGCCCGAGCTCATCTCCAGGGCATAGCGCTGCTTGCCGATGAGTGGGGACTCGAAGTCGATCTCCACGTCGAGGCGGAAGCCGGAATGGGGCCGCAACTCACCCCAGCAGGCACCTTCCTCGACCCGAACGGGCTTGAGAACCTTGATGAACTTGCGCGGCCTGAGCAGTTCGCGGATGCCCACGCCGTCCACGGCGGCGACGAACGCGGCGGAACTCCCATCCATGATGGGCACCTCGCGGGCGTCCAGTTCGATGTAGCAGTTGTCGATGCTGAGCCCACGGAGGGCCGCCAGCAGGTGCTCCACGGTGCTCACCGTGACGCCGCTCTCGTCGCCCAGCACCGTGCAGAGCGTGAGGTTCTTCACATGGTCGACGTGGCCGGGGATATCCGCAACGATGCGTCCGCGCTTCGTCACCAGGAAGCGGTAGCCGGTGTCGGCATCCGCCGGATGCAGCACCATCGATACGGGCGCGCCGCTGTGGACGCCAATTCCAGTAAGCTCGATTTCACAACCAAGCGTTGTCTGTCGCGACCCGACAAATCGCTTCGACATTGTCCGACGTCCCTCGGTCCCCGTCGCTGGAATGCCCGGCCCGTCCCCGAAC
>DATBKR010000714.1:0-2085 GCA_036555805.1 Hyphomicrobiaceae bacterium
CCCAAGCTCCTGGCGGCCCCCGCATGAGCGTCCTGGGCAAATGGCGCATTGTAGAGATGCCGGACTACACGGATGATTATCCAGACATGATGGAGCCGGCCTACATCCTCTTTGGGCCTATCCGCGGCGAGTTCGCCTTCGGCTGCGTGACCGGCGCATTCGCTGGTGGCGGCGAACACGACGCCGTCGAGTTCGATTGGGACGGCAACGATGAAATGAACGAGGCCTGCGGCGACGGATGGGCCGAGGTGCAGTCCGACGGCACCCTCATCGGCGAAATCTGCTTCCACAGCGGCGATGAAATCTCCGTCACCGCACGCCGATGGATCACTTCTTCAACAGCCTGTTAGTCTTACTGAGTCAGAAGGGTGAGTCAGAAGGCCGCGTGGGCCGGTAGGATCGGTTGAGGTAGTTTTGTGAGATTCATTTTGGCGGGGAGAGCCTGGATGAGTCTTGACGTACGCGAGGGCAGCGACCGGCGCTTTTGCCGCTATATGGAGAGGCTATCGAGCGTTATCGGCCATGCCGATCGGGTCAACCCACTGCGCGATTACTGCACCGGCCTGATGCTGCCGTGTGCGCGCAAGAGCGTCGAGCCACTGGCGGCGGTTACGGCGCCGGCAAGGACGGCAGCGCAACATCAATCGTTGCTGCATTTTGTCGGCCAGGCTTCGTGGTCGGACGAAAGGGTGCTGGCCAAGGTGTGCGAGATGGTGCTGCCGGCAATGACACGCCAAGGTCCGATCGAAGCGTGGATCATCGACGACACCGGGTTTCCGAAGAAGGGCAAGCATTCTGTCGGGGTGGCGCGGCAATATTGCGGACAACTGGGCAAACAGGACAACTGCCAGGCGGCAGTCTCATTGTCGATCGCCAGTCGCCAGGCGAGCCTGCCGGTGCGCTATCGGCTCTACCTGCCGCAAGAATGGGCGGACGACGCGGCGCGCCGGCGCAAGGCTCACGTGCCCGAGGAGATCGTCTTCAAGACCAAGCCGGAGATCGCCCTCGAGCAGATCCGCTGGGCCTGTGCGACCGGCCTGCCGCGCGGCGTGGTGCTGCTCGATGCGGGCTATGGCAATCACACCACCTTGCGCACGCAGATCAGTGCCCTTGGGCTGAGCTATGCTGCCGGCATTCTGTCGAGCACCTCGACGTGGGCGCCCGGCACCGAGCCGTTGCCGCCCAAGCGATGGTCTGGTCGAGGGCGGCCGCCGACACAACCGAGGCGCAGCGCCAAGCACAAGCCGGTCTCGGTCAAGCAGCTGGCGCTCAGTCTGCCCAAGCGGGCTTGGCGCACGGTCGGCTGGCGTGACGGCAGCGGCGGACGGCTTTCCTCGCGCTTCGCCCGCGTGCGCGTGCGCGCCGCTCATCGCAACCACCTGCACGCTGAAGAATGGCTGCTCATCGAATGGCCCAGAGGCGAGAAGGAACCGACCAAATACTGGCTCTCGACGCTACCGCCCGACATCACCTTCGAACGCCTGGTCGATCTGACCAAGCTGCGCTGGCGCATCGAGCGCGACTATCAGGAGCTCAAGCAGGAGCTCGGGCTTGGCCACTTCGAAGGCCGAAGCTGGCGCGGCTTCCACCATCACGCCACCTTGTGCATCGCCGCCTACGGCTTCCTGATCTCCGAGCGAGAGACGATTCCCCCCTCGGCGCCGCGTGCCGCCGCGCAGCTCACGCAGCTTGCGCTTCCCGCCGATTACAGACCCCGAGGCGCTGCCGATCCGAACCGAGCGTCACATGCCTGACTCGATCGCCACAATGCGCCGCCGCCTCATCGTCGCTCTCGTCAGAACTGCATCGCGATGTCCCTGTTGCGCCCGCAAAAACACCACGTTCAAGCACTCCAACTCATGACGCAGTAAGACTAAGAGACTGCGGGAAAAGGTTTCTCGTGCTCGAGTCCGTGCGTCCCGGCGAGATCCTGCGGAAGGAGTTCCTCGTTCCGCTCGGAATGCGCTCTTGCCAAGATCTGCGGATTGCCTCGGACCCGAATCGAGCGGATCGCCCGCGAGCGGACCGGCATCACGGCCGATACCACGCTTCGGCGCGCCAAGGCGCTCGGTACGACGGCGCAGC
>DATBKR010000715.1:0-2908 GCA_036555805.1 Hyphomicrobiaceae bacterium
CGCGCTCGAGCTGCTCAAGGACGAGCCGGACCTCATCATCCTCGATCTCGGGCTGCCCGACATCCAGGGTCACGAGCTGTTGCGCATGCTGCGCTCCGGCAATGAGCGCGTGCCGATCGTGGTGCTGTCGAGTCGCGGGGACGAGGTCGGCAAGGTTCAGGCGCTCGACCTCGGCGCCGACGACTACGTGACCAAGCCGTTCGGCATGGACGAGCTGCTCGCCCGCATGCGCGCGGCGCTCCGGCACCAGCTGCAGGTACACGGCGAGCGGCCGGTCTTCCGCACCGGCGATCTCTCGGTCGACCTGGTCCGGCGCATCGTGAAGGTGGGCGACAAGGAGGTAAAACTCTCCCCCAAGGAATACGAGCTTCTGCGCGTGCTCGCGCAACATGCCGGTAAGGTCCTGACCCACAAGTTCTTGCTCGGCGAGCTGTGGGATGACCTGACCGATGCGCAGTACCTGCGCGTCTACGTGCGGCAACTCCGGCAGAAGATCGAAACCGATCCCGAGCGTCCGCATTACATTTTGACCGAGACGGGAATAGGCTATCGTTTGCGGGCGCCGGGCTGATCTATCGCTGTCGTTCCCCCATATTGCTGCCCGCGTGCGCGCGAACGTTATTAGGAGCCGTCATGCAAATTGAGGACTTCCTCAGCCCATCCGAAATCACGATAGACATGCGCACGCCCGACAAGGTCCGCTTGCTTACGGAGCTTGCGCGCCAGGCGGCGGCCAAGCTCAATTTACCTTCAGATGCGGTGGCGGAGGCGCTGTTGAAGCGCGAGGAGCTGGGATCGACCGGCACCGGTGGCGGGGTCGCGATCCCGCACGCCCGATTGGCAGGCGTGAAAAAGCCGTTCGCAATGCTCGTCCGCCTTGCCAGGGCGATCGACTTCGATTCGATTGATGGTCGACCAGTCGATATCGTGTGTTTGCTGCTGTTGCCAACTCATATGCAAGGGGAGCAGCTCAATGCGCTGGCATGCGCTGCGCGAACATTGCGAAACACCGATGCGGTTCGCAACGTGCGGCGTGCTAAGGACAATGCCGCCCTCTACCAAGCGGTGACGCAAGGCTCCCCGAATGGTGTTGCCCCCGTTTGACCGGACACCCGGCTACGTGGCCTGAGCCCGAATGAACTCCCTGGGGGAGATCATTCCGAGCCCAGAGTGAGGGTGGCTCTCGTTGTAATCGTCGAACCACCTGGCGATCTGCCGGAGCACCGTAGCAGCATCCGGCAATGGATGTATGCGAGTGTAGTCGCGCTTAAACGTTTTGACGAAGGCTTCAGCGATGCCGTTTGACTCCGGGCTGTGCACCGGGGTGAAGCATGGCACCAGGCCGAGGGCGGCGGCGAAGTCGAGCGTCTCTTTGGCGGTGAAGGGACTGCCATTGTCGGACAGCCACTCGACAGCGTGTGGCGCCTGGATCGTGGCGAAGCGCAGTTCCACCGCCTCCAGCATCAGATCGCGCACCATCGAGCCGCTGACGCCGGCGCCGGCCACCGCATGCCAAGCGAGCACTTCCCGGTCATGGGCATCGATGACGAAGACGATGCGGACGATCTCTCCATTCCAGCAGGCGATCTCGAAGACATCGGAGCACCAGCGCAGGTTCGAGCGCATCACTACCACCTTGCCGTCGTGCAGGCGGCCCTTGCGGCGGCCGGTGTGGCGCTGAAGTAGCAGGCCGTGCCGCTTCATGATCCGGAAGACGCGCTTGTGGTTGGCCGCCGGCTTGCCCTCTGCGGCCAGCACTCTGTTCACCAGCGCGGTGACGCGCCGATAGCCGTAGGTGGGCCGTTCGTCGACCAGCCGACGGATCAGTGGCAGGAGCTTCTCGTCAGCGGCTTTGCAATACGAGCCGCGGGCGGCCGTCGGCCGGTGAACGCGCTCATGCAGATGGGATCGTGCCACTCCCAGCACGTTAGCGATTGTCTTCATCGGAAAGCGTCCCTCGGCGGCGACGCGAGCTGCAAGCTCGGTTTTTTTGCCTGTGCCTTGGCGAGAGCCTCCTTGAGGATTTCCACCTCCATGGTCTTACGGCCGAGAAGGCGCTCCAGCTCGCGGATCCGCTCCTCGAGCCGACGAACCTCGGAGTTGCCCACCACCGGTTCATCAGAGCCCACAGCTGCCGCGCCTCCCTGCGCCATCAAACGCCGCCATCGGTAGAGAAGGTTCGGCGCCACGCCATGCCGCCGTGCCACCGAGGAGACCGATTCCCCAGGCTCGCAGCTCGCCTCGGTGATCCGAAGCTTCTGTTCCGTCGTCCAGCGCCGCCGACGCGCCGTTCCAGTGATCAGTTCAATTCGCTGATAGTCGTCCGACACAGGCACGTGCTTGAGGATATCCTCAAGCCCTCCGAGCTATGCCGGGTGTCCGGTCGAAACGGGGGCCAGTTCAGTTTTTGAGTTCAGGAGTCAAGGCTACTGATCGCCGGCGCGCTGCTCGGCGGCTTCACCTGGGTCGAGTTCCTGCACGCGCGCGGCGGCTCCTCGGGATGGGACCATGCCGCACGCGGGTTCGCCACGATCCTCGGCGCCCCACCACTTGTCCGTTGATGCAGTACGGGAGCTTTTGGTAGAGCGTCGCATTGATGGCGTGAACGTGCGCCACCATCAGGAGCGTGTACCCGTCGGCCGGTGAATTGATCGCGGCCTGGGTGCCGACAATGCCGCCAGCTCCCGGCCGGTTGTCGATGATAAATTGTTGGCCCATTCGCTCCGACAGGTATTGGCCCATGATGCGCGCCACGATGTCGGTTGGGCCGCCCGCGGCAAACGCCACGATCCAGCGCACGGGGCGAGACGGATAGGTCTGCGCCCAAGCGACCGGCGAAATGGCGGCGAGCGTGGCGGCGCCCGCTGCCAGATGCAGGAAGTCTCTACGGTGGGGAGGTTTCATTCGA
>DATBKR010000716.1:0-5355 GCA_036555805.1 Hyphomicrobiaceae bacterium
CGCGTCCGGCCTTGGCCATCATCGTGGCATCGACGATGCGGATCGGGCGGCCATGCGCCGCCGCGACCGCACCACCGGGGCCGATCAGCCTGCCGACCATGCGCTCCAGCCACGGCGCCATCTTGCGCAGCCGCTTCAGCAGCGCCACGTTCGACAGCGAGGCAAGCCCGACCGTCTCGGCCCACGCTGCCGTCAACCGCAGACCCGTCTGGCCAAGGCAATAGGCGAATGCCAGTCGCAACAGATCGACCGCCGACGCGACCGCGCGCGCACGCTCGAACGCCTTCTCCTCGCGCGCTTCCAGCTCCAGAAGATCGGCTCCGCCGAGCCGTTCGACCGTCGCAACCCAGCCGGGGTTGGCAAGTGATTCGTGAGTCATCCCATGCTGGAATCACAAGCGAGTCTCCGATGCAAGATGATAAAGTTAGCGCGAATGCCCCTAACCCCTCCCCACAAGGGGAGGGGAATCCGCGCGGAGTTTGCGGCATGTGCAGTGCCGGCCTCAGCGTTGGGCCCCCAGCTTCTTGAGTCCGCTCAGGGCCACGTCGATGTCGGGGTCGATGGCCAGCGCCGCACGGTATTCGGCGACGGCGCGCGCCTTGTCGCCCTTCTTGGCGTAGACATCGCCGCGGTGGGCCAGCGCGCTGGCAAAGCTCGGGTCGAGCGCCACCGCTTTGTCGTAGTCCTTGAGCGCCGCATCGAGATCGCCACGCATCTCGTACGTAACGCCGCGATTGTTGTAGGGCGACGCGGTGCTCGGTGCGAGCTTGACCGCCATGTTGCAGTCGGACAGCGCCGCATCGTATTCCCCAAGCTGGTTGTGAGCCTGACACCGGTTGTCGTAGGCTTTGCGATGCTTGGGGTCGATGACAATGAGCTTGGTGCAGGCGGCCACCTGCCGCCGCGCATCGGCCGGATTCTGACAGTCCAACGCCAGCTCGGTGCGATCATCCCCGCAGCCGGGGAGGCTGCACACCACGGCCAACAGGCTAGCGATGCGAATGAAGGACATGCCTCTCCTGGGCTCCCCTCGCCGGCGGACCTCCGCGGGCTCTCTTTAGACGACAGGCCAGCGAGCGCAAGCCGGCGGGTGAGGGGAACAGCAAGTGGGGATTGGGCAGCAGCGGTGGCTTGACTACCCCTGTTCCCTATTCCCTACTCCCTTTGGGCCAGACCCGCGGGGACTGCCCCACGAGAGACTCGCGCACGAGGTCCGGGCCATGCGCCTCCCATCGCTGGCACCTTGGGTTGCAGCAGCCGCCTTGGCGTGCGCGAGCCAGCCATCGGCGGCCTTCGACGACGAGGAGTTCTGCGTGGCGGCCAAGCAGTTCGTGCGCTCGGCCGCGGGCGACGTGGGGACGTGGACGGACCGCTTCACCCGCAACGACGGCGTCGAGATCGGCTGCGATCTCAAGACCGTGCACTTCAAGAGATTCTACAAGGCCTCGGCTAGCGCCATCACCGAGGCCTGGAAGGAGCACCAGGCCGAGACCTGGGAGAGCGCCTACTGCCGCCGTCCGCTCTGGCGCGACGCGGTGGGCAACGGCTGGGTCGTGTCGGCCACGGTCACGACAGCGGGCGGCGCGCGGGTCTGGCTGGCCTGCCTCCCCGACGGTCGCGGCTTCTACCGGGCCCTGCCTTAGGGGCGTCCTGCGGCCGCCGCCGTTGGCTCATCAGCGCCAGGATCCGCTCGCCGGCGCTGTCAAACATTCCCTTGGCCTGCCCTCTTACTGCAGCCGGGTGGACGATGCGAGACGGGTTGTATTCACGCCATATTCAACCACCGCGGGCAATTAAACCCGAAGCCGGGTGGATGGCGCGTTCGACCGATGGCCGATCACCGACCCGGCGGATCGGGCGAGATCCAGCTTGGCGAGGCTTAATCGTTGCCGTCTGCGTCCCGTCTCCACGAGGCGCAGAGGGAAGGCGAACCAGCGGCTGTCGCCACTGGCCGCAGCCCTACGCACACGGCTGAGACGGATCAGCACAAGCATCGGGCTCCATGAGTGCGCTGCGGGCTTCCGCACACAGCAGGTTGAGCCACTCGCGCTGGCCGCGCGTCCAGTCCACGTCGGACGCCTGGTAGCGTCTGGCACGCATGCGCGCGGCCACCGTCCACCAATTGCTGTAGCGGCCCGATAACGCCAGGTGCACGGCGTGCTTCATGGCGTCGTAACGCCGGTCATTCATGCCCCCTCCACGCTCACCACTGTTACCGTCCCCCGCGGCGGCTATATTGGTCGAGGAGTTTGACCTGTCAAAGGCAATTGTTATGTCGCAGAGCAATAGCTACACGCTGTGGATAATCAGTTCCAGAATACCTCGGCTAAGATGCAATTCGCGCTATTTCGGAATGACATATAAAAGATATAGGACCTATACGGGACGTAATCCTGCTTGTTGACCGGGTCGAGCCGGTTGGGACCTTCCCCAAGATTGTCCGCAATATGCAACGTCAGCTGAATAAAACACCGTGGGGTTGCGTCCGGTACCGGCATGCAAATGCCGTCCTCTGACGGACAGCATGAGAAAGTTACTCAACCAGCGCTATAACTCCTTTGGAATTACTGTGGAAACGAGCGTCATCAGGACTCCGTTCAGGCGCCGCACCGCTAGTGTGCTGCGGCATCTTCATCGTGGAGCGGAGTACACGCCATGTTCGACGACGACGGCCTCTGGCCATGCAAGTGCAACGGGTGCGAACACGAGTGGTACGCGAGCATCGCAGCGATGCGGGCCGATGGCGAGGCGGTTTGCCCGACCTGCGGTGCCCGCAATTTCATCCCTCCCGCGGAATTCAATAGCGCCGTGAGCGCCGCCCGCAGCGGCAGCTACGATTTCTCCTATCTGGTGCGCATCGCCCCGCAATTCCGCTTCGGCAGGGCCGCCGTGCGGGAAAGGCCCGGCGCGGCCTGATCCGGCGCACGGCGGGCCGTCGGCGCGGTCGCGTTTGGGTGGATGCCGGAGGCAACGACAGACCGGCGCCATCCCATAGTCCGTCCGTATAGTCCATCCATCGCCGCCGATGCTACGATGCGGCCGACCGTGGGGCGGATGGCTGGCATCCGCCGGCGGAACGCAGAGGCGTCCGGACGCCGGCGACGCTGGCTTGCGGAGGGGAGGCGCGCGTGCTGGACACGACCGAAATCACCCTGGCGGCGGTCGTGGAGGACTGGCTCGCGCGCTTCGAGACGGCCCTGGCCGAGGCCGACCCGGTGCCGGTGCAGGCCCTGTTCCATGCCGACAGCTATTGGCGCGATCTCGTGGCGCTCACCGGGGGGATCGCGACCGCGGGCGGCGCCGATGCGACCGCGCGCGAATTGACCGCTCACGCGCGCCGGACCGGGCTGCAGCGCCTCGAGGTGGCCATGGACCGCACGCCGCCACGCCGCGTCATCCGCGCGGGCACGGCGGCCATCGAGGCCTTCTTCCGCTTCGAGACCGCGGCCGGGCGCGGCAGCGGCGTGCTGCGGCTGACGCCGGAGCCCGGCGGCGGCGCCCTGCGGGCCTGGACGCTGCTCACCGCGCTCGATGCATGGAAGGGGCTGGAGGAGCAGGCGGGCGGGACGCGCCCCACCGGCCAGTGCTACGCCCGCGACTTCCGCGGCCCCAACTGGTTCGACAGCCGCAGGGCCGCGGCCGCCTACTCCGACCGCGACCCGGCGGTGCTGGTGGTGGGCGGCGGCCAGGCCGGGCTGTCGATCGCCGCGCGCCTCGGTGCGCTGCAGGTGGACACGCTGCTCGTCGACCGCTGGCCGCGCGTCGGCGACAACTGGCGCCGGCGCTATCACGCCCTCACCCTGCACAACCAGGTGCAGGTGAACCACCTGCCCTACATGCCGTTCCCGCCGAACTGGCCCATCTACATCCCCAAGGACAAGCTCGCCGGCTGGTTCGAGGCCTACGCCGAGGCCATGGAGATCAACTACTGGCCGGCGACGGAGCTTGCAGGCGGCGCCTATGACGCGGCGGCGGGCCGGTGGTGTGTGGTGCTGCGCCGCCCCGACGGCACGACCAGCGAGATGCGCCCGCGGCACATCGTGCTGGCCACCGGGGTGAGCGGCATCCCCAACCTTCCGGACATCCCGACCCTCGCCGACTTCAAGGGCACCGTGCTGCACTCCAGCCAGTTCGAGGACGGCGAGGCGTGGACGGGCAGGAGCGCGCTCGTCATCGGCACCGGCAACAGCGGCCACGACATCGCCCAGGACCTCCACGCCGGCGGCGCCAAGGTGACACTGGTGCAGCGCAGCCCGACGCTGATCGTCAACATCGAGCCCAGCGCGCAGCTGCCCTACGCGCTCTACGACGAGGGCCCTCCCCTGGAGGACTGCGATCTGATCGCCGCGTCGATGCCGCTGCCGCTGGCGCGCAAGAGCCACATCGCGCTCACCGCGCAGGCGCGGGACCTGGACAAGAGGCTTCTGGAGCGGCTGCAGCGCGTGGGCTTCCGGCTCGACTTCGGCGAGGACGGGTCGGGCTGGCAATTCAAGTATCTCACCCGCGGCGGCGGGTACTACTTCAACGTCGGCTGCTCCGACCTCGTCGCCGAGGGCGAGATCGGGCTGGTGCAGTTCGCCGACATCGCCCACTTCGCCGCTGACGGCGCACTCCTGCGCACCGGCGAGAAGATCGAAGCCGATCTCATCGTGCTGGCCACGGGCTACAAGGGCCAGGAGCACCTCGTGGCCAGGCTGTTCGGCGACGACGTCGCTCGGCGAGTCGGCCCCATCTGGGGCTTCGGCGACGGGCTGGAACTGCGCAACATGTACACCCGCACGGCCCAGCCCGGCCTCTGGTTCATCGCCGGCAGCCTGGCCCAGTGTCGCATCTATTCAAAATACCTGGCGCTGCAGATCAAGGCCTGCGAGGCGGTGTCAGCCGATCACCGGCTGGCGCCGACCCTCGATGGCGAAACGATTGTCATGCCGGGCGAACGCGCCAGCGCGAGACCCGGTACCCAGGGTCAAGGGCTCCACGTCTTTCCCCCTGACCTGGGTCCCGGATATTCCGCTTCGCGGAATTCGGGGATGACAACCAGCGCTCGGACCTGAGTGTCAGACCGAGAGGGTCTGACGCCGGCGCCGGCCCCGGATCGCGAGGGGCTCCGATTTCACGCCTCAGCCAGGGTTGCCTCCAGCGCCTTCAGAAGGCGCTTGGCCTGGGCAAGGGCCACATCCTGCCGCTCCTCCTCGGTCCGGGTATCCAGAGACTTGCCGTCCCATACCGAGACGTGGGCCACGATGGCGCCGTCTTGCGTGAAGGTCCCGATCTCGTACTCGCCGCGAGGGCGCTTCTTGATGATCAGCTTGGGATCCGTCATGGACCTCACCCTAGCGCATGTTCGGCCAATTT
>DATBKR010000717.1:0-8914 GCA_036555805.1 Hyphomicrobiaceae bacterium
GTGGCCGCGGCGCTCGGCATCACCACCGCAGAGCTCACGCTCTATCCCACGCTGCTGGGCGGCGGCTTCGGGCGCAAGTCCAAGTGCGACTTCGCCATCGAGGCTGCGCTGCTCTCCAAGGAGCTGGGGGGGACGCCGGTCAAGGTAGTGTGGACGCGCGAGGACGACGTGCGCCACGGCTTCTATCACACCGTGACGGCGGAGCGGTTCGAAGCGGGCCTCGACGCCTCCAACAAGGTGGTGGCCTGGCGGCATCGCAGCGCCTCGCCCTCGATCCTCTCCACCTTCGCACCCGATCCCAAGCACCCGTTCTTCATCGAGCTGGGCATGGGGCTGGTGGACACGCCCTTCGACGTGCCCAACATCCGGGTGGAGAGCGGCGAGGCGCAGAGCCACGTGCGCATCGGCTGGTTCCGGTCGGTGAACAACGTGGTGAACGCCTGGGCGATCCAGTCGTTCGTGGCCGAGATGGCGCACGAGCTTGGCAAGGACCCCAAGGACTTCCTCCTGGAGCTGATCGGCCCGCCGCGCACGGTCGACCCGCGCCAGCAGGTCACCACACCCTGGTGGAACTACGGCGAGCCGTTCCAGACCTACCCCATCGAGACGGCCCGGCTGCGCAACGTCGCGGAGCTGGCCGCCAAGGAGGCCGGCTGGGGCAAGCAGCTGCCCAAGGGGCAGGGGCTCGGCATCGCCGCGCACCGCAGCTTCGTCACCTACGTGGCGACGGTGGTGCATGTGGCGGTCGACAAGGGGAAGATCACCATCCCGCGGGTCGACACCGCCATCGACTGCGGCTACTGCGTGCATCCCGAACGCGTGCGCTCGCAGATCGAGGGCGCGGCCGTGATGGGCCTGTCGCTCGCCAAGTACGGTGCCATCACCATGAAGAACGGCGCCGTGGAGCAGTCGAACTTCAACGACTATGCGGTCGCGCGCATCGACGAGGCGCCGACCGAGGTGCGCACGCACATCGTCCAGCACGGCATCGACGTGCCGCCATCGGGCGTGGGCGAGCCGGGCGTGCCGCCGTTCGCGCCGGCCTTGTGCAACGCCATCTTCGCCGCGACCGGCAAGCGCATCCGGGAACTGCCGATCGGCGACCAGCTGGCCTAGCGGGCTGACGGTGGAGGCGGGAGCGAGCCCTCCCGCCTCCGTTACTTTCGAAGAACAAAGACAATAAGCATTCGGACCGGCGCCGACGGCCCGGGGCGGTGCAACGCCCCGGTGCGTGCGCAGGCCAATGGCGCCCCCGCCAGTGCGGCGCGTGGAGGAGGAAAACATGAGGCAACGACCGCAATTTCTGTCCGCAGCCACGTCGGCTGGCATCTGCGCGCTGGCGCTCTGCGCCGCCGGCGGCGCGGCCCTCGCTGCCGATGTCACGGGTGAGCGCATCGTCGCGGCCGACAAGGAGCCGGGCAACTGGCTGAGCCACGGGCGGACCTATTCCGAGCAGAGGTTCAGCCCGCTGAAGAAGATCGACACGGGCAACGTCGGGCAGCTCGGCCTCGCCTGGTGGCTCGACATCAAGAGCCGCACCACCCGCGGCGTGGAGGCGACACCGATCGTGGTGGACGGCGTGATGTACAACACGGGTGCGTGGAGCCACGTGCAGGCCATCGACGCCAAGACCGGCAAGCTGCTCTGGGAACTCGATCCGCAGGTGCCGGGCGAGCACGCACCCAAGGCCTGCTGCGACGCCGTCAACCGCGGCGCCGCGGTGTGGGGCGGCAAGGTGTTCGTCGGCACCCTCGACGGCCGCCTGATCGCGCTCGACGCCAAGACGGGCGCGAAGGTGTGGGAGACGCTCACTGTCGACCAGTCGAAGGACTACACCATCACCGGCGCCCCGCGCGTCGTCAAAGGCAAGGTGATCATCGGCAACGGCGGCGCCGAATTCGGCGTGCGCGGCTACGTCTCCGCGTACGACGCCGACACCGGCAAGATGGTCTGGCGCTTCTACACCGTCCCCGGCAACCCCAAGGACGGCTTCGAGAGCAAGATCCTGGAGAACGCGGCCCAGACATGGGCCGGTGCGTGGTGGAAGTACGGCGGCGGCGGCACGGTGTGGGACGCGATGGCCTACGACCCCGACCTCGACCTGCTCTACATCGGCGTCGGCAACGGCAGCCCTTGGAACTACAAGATCCGCAGCGACGGCAAGGGCGACAACCTGTTCCTGTCGTCCATCGTGGCCATCAGGCCGGACACCGGCGAGTACGTCTGGCACTTCCAGACCACGCCCGGCGAGGACTGGGACTACACCGCCACGCAGCACATGATCCTGCTCGACGTGGTGATCGACGGCAAGCTGCGCAAGTGTATCGTGCAGGCGCCCAAGAACGGCTTCTTTTATGTGCTCGACCGCGAGACCGGCGCGTTCATCTCCGGTACCGCCTACGCGACGGTGACGTGGGCCGAGGGTGTCGATCCCAAGAGCGGGCGGCCGATCGAGAAGGCCGAGGCGCGCTGGAGCACCAACAACAAGCCCGCGCTCGTGTTGCCCGGGCCCGGCGGCGCCCACAACTGGCAGCCCATGAGCTTCAGCCCGCTCACCGGCTACGTCTATATCCCGGCCATCGAGGCCGGCTTTGGCTATGCCCCCACCGATCCGAAGACCTTCGTGCAGCACCCGACCGTCTTCTGGAACATCGGGCTCGATCCCGTAGGCGCGTCGATTCCCGACGATGAGGCCGTGCGCAAAGCGATCCGCGCCTCGGCCAAGGGCCAGCTGATCGCATGGGACCCGATCGCCCGCAAGCCGGCCTGGACGGTCGAGCATCCTCTGGCATGGAACGGGGGGGTGCTGTCCACCGCCGGAGGGCTGGTGTTCCAGGGCAACGCCCAGGGCCGTTTCGTGGCGTACGACGCGAAGACCGGCCAGAAGCTGTGGGACTTCTTCGGCCAGACCGGCATCCTGGCCGGGCCCGTGACCTATGAGGTGGACGGCGAGCAGTACGTCACCGTCAACGCCGGCTGGGGCGGCGCCATCCCCAACGCCGCGGGCGAGATCGTGATGGATGCGGCCAAGGGCGGCACCAACCGGGTGCTCACCTTCAAGCTCGGCGGCAAGGCCGGGCTGCCGCCCCTCAAGACCGCGGCGCGTCCGCTCGATCCTCCGCCCGCCACCGCGCCGCCCGAGAAGGTGGCGGAGGGCAAGCGCCTCTATCAGACCTACTGCTTCTACTGCCACGGTGACACGGCCGCCGGCGGCGGCACCGTGCCGGACCTGCGCTACTCGGCGACGCTGGCCTCGCCCGATGCGTGGAAGGCCATCGTGCTCGGGGGCTCGCTCACCAAGAACGGCATGGTGTCGTTTGCGCGCCACCTCAAGGCCGACGACGTGGAAACGCTGCGCGCCTACGTCGTGCAGCGCGCCCACGACGAGAAGAAGCGGCTGGCCAATCCCTGAACGGCGGTGTCGGTGTCAGACCCTCCGGGTCTGACACCGTAGCTTCAATCAGCTCGATATCCCGCAGGTCCTTGTTCCTGCCCATCGCGCGTTTGACTTCGAGAAAATCGGGAATGGATATGTACTGGATCCCGCCAATAATCTGCGCGCGACCGATCATCATGGCGGGAATACTGACAATACATCGATGGGCTTCTGCAACTCTTTCTCCAGCCAGGCCGACAGCTCTGCACTGCACCGTGACGTGCGCACAAACTCCTCGGCGCTCTCCAGGGGGCTGAGCGCCGCCGCGTCCAGGCGCTCCAACTCCTCCGGCAAAAGCCGCCGCAGTTCCAGGAGATGGTTGAATTGCGCATCACAAGCCGGGATCGGTGCCGGATAGCTGCGGATCTCCTCGCCGACATCTTTTGCGAGGCCCCGCAATGCACGGTGCAAGCTCGCCCAATTCAGTCCAGTGCTCATGACGCAACATTACCACCACGCAAACGTGAACCGAAGCAGCGGCCGGCAACCTGAATAGCGCGCACGTCCCCATCGTTCACGGGGGCAGGTCCCAGACGGGCACCGGGACCGTTTCACAGGGCCCAGCCGCGGCCGAACTCGGAGGATCGCAATGACCAGAACGATGCGCCTTTCGCTCGCCGTCTCGACGGCGCTGCTCGCCGGCATCGCTGCCGGCGCCCATGCCCAGCAGAACGCCATGACCTTCTTCGTCACCAGCGTCGGCAAGGGCAACGGCGCCGACCTCGGCGGCCTCGAAGGCGCCGACGCCCACTGCGCGGCGCTGGCCAAGGCCGCGGGCTCGACCGTCACGACCTGGCGGGCCTACCTCAGCACGACGGCCCCCGGCGGCGACGAGGGTGTCAACGCCCGCGACCGCATCGGCAAGGGACCGTGGTACAACGTCAAGGGCTTGCTGATTGCCAGGAACGTGGAGGAGTTGCACTCCGACGCCGTCAAAATCAACAAGCAGACGGCACTGACCGAGAAGGGCGAGCCGATCTCCGGCAGCGCCGACACGCCCAACATGCACGACATGCTCACCGGCTCCGATCCCGACGGCAGATACTCCACGGCCGGCGGCGACACCACCTGCGGCAACTGGACCAGGAGCGGCGACGGCTCGGCCATCCTCGGCCATCACGACCGCATGGGCCTGAAGAAGACCACGCGGCACATGCGGTCATGGAACTCCTCGCACGGCTCGCGCGGCTGCAGCCCTGAGCAGCTCAAGTCCTCCGGCGGCGCCGGCCTGTTCTACTGCTTCGCCGCGAACTAGGTGACCATGGCCCAGAAAAGGGAAGAGGCCCGGCTTCTGGCGGCCGGACCCCTTCCCCACATCGGCGTCGTCCCCGTGCCTTGTAGAGATGCTGGTGCACCTAATACCAACCCGATCACCCCCGTCAACTAGCCGTGAGACGTAACATCCCAAGAGTGGTATGTGACGACCGTGTTACAGCAATCGTGGTTAACCGGTGGCTGAGCATTAGTCACTTGCCTTCGCGGTTTGATCCCCATTTCAGTCGCGCCTCACGCGAACTTGTCGTAGCGTACCAGGGTGCGCGGCATCCTGGCCTCGTGCAGCAGGTGGCGTAGTACGGCATCCACCATGACGGGCGGTCCGGCGGTGAAGGCAACGGTGTTGGTGTAGTTTCCGGCCATGGCCCGCACCATCGCGTCACCCACCATCCCGTCGGCGAGACGGATGCCGGGGAAGCGCGGGTGCGTCGCGCCGGCCGCCGGCTCGTGCGACAGCGCCAGCGTCACCTGAAGCCGGCCGTCGGCGGCGGCCACGAAGCCTGCCAGCTCCTCCATGTAGAACGCGTCCGCCAGCGTGCGGACGCCGAAGAACACGCGGCCCGAGCGCTCCCTGAAGTGGCCCTCGCGCAGGGCGCGGTCGACGATCGCCATCATGCCGGCGATCCCGGAACCGCCGGCGACGCACAGCACGTCCTTGCCCTCCTCGGGGCGGAAGGTGGCGGCCCCGAGCGGGCCGAACACGGCAAGCTCCGCGCCCGTGGGATCGCCGGAGAACAGCCACTCGGAGAACTTGCCGCCGGACTGCTGCTTGATGACGATCTTGAGCCGGCCGGCGGCTCTGTCGAAGTTGACCATGGAATAGGCACGCCCGCCGGCAATGGCAGTGTACTCCAGCACCACGAACTGCCCGGCCTCGAAGGTCATGGGCGCCGAAAGGACCAGCTCGAAATCGAGCACGTCGTGGACGAGCCGGCGGACGTTCTCGATGCGCCCCGTGCGGTGCGCCGGCAGCGCCTCGGCGTTGGCGTGGCGGACGATCCTGGCGGGCACGCGCAGCGTGCAGTCGGACGTAGGGCGCGCCTGACACATCAGCACGTCGCCCTTCTCGCGCTTGAGCTTGGCATAGCCCGGCGCTTCGTTCCAGTCCACGCGCACGCTGCCCGCGGCGATGCGGCCTCGGCAGGTGCCGCAGGTGCCGGTGGCGCACTCGTAGGGCAGCGCCAGGCCCTGCACGAGCCCGGCGCGCAGGATGGCCTCGCCCGGTGCGCACTCGAACTCGAATGGGCCGGAATTGGAGTCGATGGTGACCTTCATGGCGGCACCGTAGCGTCCGTGGGCGATGCAAGGCAACGGTCGGAATGCCTCAGTCCCTGTACGCCTGACGACGGTCTGGAGGGCCGATCGAAGTTGCCGTACGGGGCGAGCCGGCCAGGGCGAGACCCGGCACGCAGAGCCACAGGCTCCGCGCGCCTACCCCCGGCCCTGGGTACCGGATATTTTGCTAGCGCAAAGTTCCGGTATGACATTCAGGCGGAGGCGCTGTGGACCGGGGCGCGTGTGTGCGCTAGGAACGTGAGTCGCCAAGTCAAGAAAGCGCCCGTTCCCTCATGCCCCTGCAAGCCGGGATCGTCACCGTCACGCCGTTCCAGCAGAACTGCACGCTGCTCTGGGACGACGCCTCCAGCCACGGCGCCGTCGTGGACCCCGGCGGCGATCTCGACCGCATCGAGGCCGCCATCGCCAAGACCGGCATGACGGTGGAAAAGATCCTCCTCACCCACGGCCACGTCGATCACGCCGCGGGGGCCGCCGAGCTGAAGGAGAAGCTGGGCGGCATCCCCATCGAGGGGCCGCACCGGGACGACGAATTCCTGCTCGACAACCTGGTGAGCTCGGGGATGGCTTTCGGCATGACCGACGCGCGCATCGTCACGCCGGACCGCTGGCTCAACGAGGGCGATACGGTCACCGTTGCCGGCGCCGCCTTCGCGGTCCTGCACTGCCCCGGCCATTCGCCGGGCTCGGTCGCCTACGTCAATGCCGCGCAGCGCTTCGCGCTGGTGGGCGACGTGCTGTTCCAGGGCTCCATCGGCCGCACCGAGGGACTGCCGCGCACTGACCACAACACGCTCATTCGGTCGATCAAGGAGAAGCTCCTGCCGCTGGGCGACGACTACGCCTTCATCTGCGGCCACGGCCCTGCCAGCACCATCGGTCAGGAACGACGCACCAACCCGTTCCTGGTGAGACCGGTGTAGGTTGGGTCGACACCGGCGGAAGCCGGTGGAGACCCAACGACGCTTGTTGGGTCTCGCTTCGCTCGACCCAACCTACGCGCCGGTCGTCCGTCAATTCCGCCGCAGGCTGACGTTGACGCCCTGCAGGGCGGAGGCGTCGGTGCGCACCGAGATCGACTGGGCATCGCCGCTGGTGGTCACCACCATGGCGCCCGACAGGCTGCCGCCGAAGTGGAGGCGCAGGTTGTTGCCGGTCGCCAGCCCCGAGACGTCGCCCGCGACGTTATAGCTGCGCTCCTCCCACGACCCAAACACGCGGTTGCCGCGCGAGTGCAGGTTGGCGCGCAGCTCGACGCGGCCAGACGGACTGGCGCAGCGCAGCGAAAGCCCCAGGGCCGTGCCGCCGCTCCGCGGCACGTAGCTGGCGCTGCAGCGGATCGCCTCGCGCCTGCCGTTCTCCAGCCGGATGTGGCCGGAACCCGACCACGAGCCCGCGAGCCCCGCGAACGCGGTCGCCGCCTGGGCCGAGCCGGAGGCCGCCAGCAGGAGCGCCCCCAACGCCGCCGCGGCGGCCGGACGTGCAGCGGCACGCCAGGCAGCACTCCCAGAAGCACCCCAAGCCATGTTCAGCCTCCCTTTTCGCGCCTGCGCGCGTGCGGGCCATTCTGGCGGACCGATACGTGCGCAGTCCAGCTGCCGGATTAGTCGCCCGATTCGTCCTGCCGGTTCAGACGCCAGGCGCATGCGCGCGCGAAGACCCACAGGATTTCCTTCGCGGGCTGAGGCGGTTGGCAGCGCACGGCGGAGAGGCGCGTGAAACAGGTGCCGCAACTGGCACGCCCCTCGTGCCCTAAGTCGGGTCGCCCGGCGCGAAGCGGTATTGGCGCGAGCAGAACTCGCATGTGACCATCAGGCTGCCATCGGGTTCGCGCAGCTCGGCCAGCTCCTGCGCGCCGAAGCGCTGCAGGTAGAGGCCGATGCGCTCGCGCGAGCAGCGGCAGGCCTCGGCAAGGCCGGTGGCGGGCACCACCCGCACGCCCTCCTCGTGGAACAACCGGTAGAGCAGGCGCTCCGGGGCCAGCATCGGGTCGGTCAGCTCGTGGTCCTCCACGGTGGCGGCGAGGTGGCGCGCGCGGTTCCAGTTCTCGTCGTCCTCGCCTTCCAGCCGCAGATCGTGCGCCTCGCCTTCGAGCGGGGGGCGCGCGCCGCCCTCGCGCGGCAGCTGCTGGATCATGAGCCCGCCGGCGCGCCAGTGCCAGGTGCGTGGACCCGAACGCGTGCCGGAGCGCGCGCCGCCGCCCTCGGCCGGGCCGTAGTGGCGCGCCACCGCCAGGCGGATGAAGGTCGGGAGCTGCTCCGACTGGCGGAAATACTCGTGCGCGGCGGCCAGCAGCGGCGCCCGGTCGAGACCCACGATCCCCTGGTAGCGGTCCTTGCCGCCGCCGGGGTCGATGGTCATGGCGAGGTGGCCGGTGCCCAGCAGGGCGCCCTGGTCGCCGCGGCCCTTGGTGCCCGCGAGGAGCGCGTCGGCCTTGTCGAAGTTGGCGTAGCCGCGCATCTTGCCCGGCCGCTCGAAGTCGGCCACCAGGAAGTCGAGCGCGCCGTCGGTCTTGGTCTGCAGGATCAGCTTGGCCCCGGTCTTCAGCGCGTTGCCCAGCATGGCGGTGAGTGCCAGGGCTTCGCCCAGCGCGTGGCTGACGGGCTCGGGATAGTCGTGACGCGACAGGATGGCGTGCACCATCGGGCCCAGCCGCACGACGCGGCCGATGACGTCGGACTTCACGGTGCGGAACGGCAGCACGAGGTCGTCACCCGGCAGCGCGTGCGCCTTGCCGTGATCGGCGTTGCCGTTGTCCGCCCTCAACATCAATCCACCCCGAGGCACCACGCCAGAATGGCCTTCTGGGCGTGCAGCCGGTTCTCCGCCTCGTCCCACACCGCCGACTGCGGGCCGTCGATCACCTCGGCGGCCACCTCGCTGCCGCGATAGGCGGGCAGGCAATGC
>DATBKR010000718.1:0-7108 GCA_036555805.1 Hyphomicrobiaceae bacterium
GCGGTGCGGATGCCGGCGGGGCCGCCCTTGACCTTGATGGAGCCGGCCTTCTCCAGGGCGCGGCCGGAGAAGCGGGCCACGACGATCTCCTCCTCCACCATGCATTGGGCGAGTACGGTGCGGCTGTTGGAGGACCAGGCGATGCCCCGGCACCAGTGGCCGATCGGCATCTCGGCTGTCTTGGCCAGCTGCGTACCGTTACGGGTCCACACCTGCAGGAGGCCGTGGCGGTTGAAGAAGGGCGATTCCGGACTCTTGTTGCTGCCGTTCATGACGGCGACGGCCACGTACCTGCCGTCGGGCGACAGCTTGATGCCCGCCGGCGTCTGGCCCACGGTGTAGGTGTTGACCACACGCGCCGGCTCGGCCTTGAGGTCGATGACGCTGATGGTGTCGGCGTCGCCGCCGCCCGCGCCCATGTTGGCGACCACCGCCACCTCGCCCTTGGGCGTCACGTCGATGCCGTAGGGGCGCAGGCCGGCGGAGATTACGCGCTTGGTGGGTTCGACCTTGGCGCCGTCCACCGACAGCACCAGGATCTTGTTGTCGGCGTCGAGTGTGACGAGCGCGCTCTTGCCGTCGGGCGCGAACACGATGCCGCTGGGGCCGGATTTCTCGTCGCCCACCGCCACCTTGCCGGCCGCCTCGACGTTGCCGCCGCCAATGCTGAACACCGACACGGTGCCCTCGGCACGGTTGGCGACCAGCGCCAGCGTGCCGGCCCTGTTGATGGAGACCGCGGCGGCGCCCTTGCCGGCCTGCAGGGTGGCGAGCACCTTGGGCGCCGGCAGCGGCTGCTTGGATAGCATCCGCTTGAAGAAGCCGGGCTTGAGCGACTTCAGGTCGATGACGGTGAGCTTGTCGTCGGGCATCGTCTTGGTGGCGTCCTCGGGGTCGATGCGCGTGGCGGCGGTGACGAGCGCCAGATCCTCCTTGGGGGAGACCGCCACGCTCATGGGCGGTCCGACCGCGCTGGCGGGCGCCTCGATCTCGGCCAGCACCTTCGGCGGGTTGGCACGCAGGTCGATGAAGGCGACGGTATCGGGCGGCGGGCTCTTCAGCACTTCGACCTTGCCGTTGACGAGCTTGACCTTGGCATCGTTGGCCGAGACGGCGATCTGCGCGTTCGCGGCCGCTGCGGCGGCGACAAGCAGTGCCGCAGCCAGCGCGGCCGAGCGGGCAACACCCCTCATGCAGTCCTCCCCAAGCGATTGGCTCCCATGCCCCCGTGGGCGGGTCAGCATAGCAGGTTTCAGGGGAAAGCGGTCACACCCGCAGGGTCTGACCCCAGGGGGCCGGAAGGGCCCGCTTGGCATCTGGCCGCGGGTGAGCGACTGAACTACGTCGCGGCATGGGGTCAGACCCGCAGGGTCTGACCCCATCAGGTCTGCGGGTAGGGTTCCAGCCCGCCGCGGCCGGGCTCGGGGCGAGGCGGGCGCGACTTGCCGGCGGCGGGCACGGCGGGGCCGGCGGGGCCCTTGCTCTCCTCGTCGTCGGAGCTGCGCACGATGGGCTCGCCGCGCAGGACCTTGTCGACCTCGTCGGCCGACAGCGTCTCGTGCTCAAGCAGCGCCTTGGCGAGCCTGTGCAGGTCGTCGATGCGCTCGGCTAGGATGCGCCGCGCCGTCTGCTCGCCGGCCTCGACCAGGCTGCGGATCTCGTCGTCGATCAGTTTGGCCGTCTCCTCGGACATGTTGACGGTCTGCGTCACCGAGTGGCCGAGGAACACCTCCTGCTCGTTGCCGTGGTAGCGGACGCGGCCGAGCTTTTCCGACATGCCCCACTCCATCACCATGGCGCGGGCCAGCCGGGTGGCCTGCTGGATGTCGCTGGTGGCCCCGTTGGTGACGTTCTCGGCTCCGAAGATCAGGAGCTCCGCCTCGCGCCCGCCGAACACCGAGGCGAGGCGAGACACACAGTACTGCCGGGTGTAGCTCAGCCGATCACGCTCCGGCAAGCTCACGGTGAGGCCCAGGGCGCGGCCCCGGGGGATGATGGTGACCTTGTGCAGCGGGTCGTGCTGCGGCACGTGCAGGCCAACGATGGCGTGGCCGGCCTCGTGGTAGGCGGTGAGGCGCTTCTCCTCCTCGGTCATGATCATGGAGCGGCGCTCGGCGCCCATCATCACCTTGTCCTTGGAGTCCTCGAACTCGGCCTGGGTGACGAGGCGCTTGTTGCGGCGGGCGGCCAGCAGCGCGGCCTCGTTGACGAGGTTGGCCAAGTCGGCGCCCGAGAAGCCGGGGGTGCCGCGCGCGATCACCTTGGCGTCCACGTCGGGTGCCAGCGGCACCTTGCGCATGTGGACCTTGAGGATCTTCTCGCGCCCGCCCACGTCTGGGTTGGGCACTACGATCTGGCGGTCGAAGCGGCCGGGGCGCAACAGCGCCGGGTCGAGCACGTCCGGCCGGTTGGTGGCGGCGATGATGATGATGCCCTCGTTGGCCTCGAAGCCGTCCATCTCGACGAGCAGCTGGTTCAGCGTCTGCTCGCGCTCGTCGTTGCCGCCGCCGAGGCCGGCGCCGCGGTGACGGCCGACGGCGTCGATTTCGTCGATGAAGATGATGCAGGGCGCATTCTTCTTGGCCTGCTCGAACATGTCGCGCACGCGGGACGCGCCGACGCCGACGAACATCTCGACGAAGTCGGAGCCCGAAATCGTGAAGAACGGAACGTTGGCCTCGCCGGCGACGGCGCGGGCGATCAGCGTCTTGCCGGTGCCGGGCGGGCCCACCAGCAGGCAGCCGCGCGGGATGCGCCCGCCCAGGCGCTGGAACTTCTGCGGGTCGCGCAGGAACTCCACGATCTCCTGCAGGTCGGCCTTGGCCTCCTCGACGCCCGCCACGTCCTCGAACGTGACGCGGCCCTGGCGTTCGGTGAGGAGCTTGGCCTTGGACTTGCCGAAGCCCATGGCGCGCCCGCCGCCGGACTGCATCTGGCGCATGAAGAAGATCCACACGCCGATCAGAAGCAGCATCGGGAACCAGTTGGCGAGCAGCCCGAGAATCGAGGGCACGTCGTCCTCGGGCGGCTTGGCCGTGATCTTGACGCCCTTCTTCTCCAGACGTGAAACGAGACCGGCATCGTCCGGCGAGTAGGTCACGAAGCGGCTGTTCTTATCGCGGTAGCTGCCGGAAATCTTGTGCTTCTGGATGGTGACCTCGGCGATGTTGCCCGATTCAACGCCGGCCAGGAAATCGGAATAGCTGATTTCGTCGCCGCGCGCCCCCGTGCGCGCACCACCCTGGAACAGGTTGAAGAGCGCAACCAGAAGCAGGATGATGACGACCCAGATCGCAAGGTTCCGGAAGTTCGAATTCATTCGCGTTCCTTTGTGCCCCCCAGGGACGCCCAATGCCGCCGGCCCAAGTCTTCAAAGAACCGGCACACCGCCTTCCGGTCCAGGCTACAGCGTTTCTAACATAGGTGTGGGCCCGGTCTTTGCCAAGTTTGGCACCTGGCGGCAGCACCCCGACGCCGATGGCGGCGAACCCGTGATTTTGCGGGGTGCTGTAGCCGTTCTCTGTCTCTAATATATGAACGAGCGTGCCAATCCGGGACAGACTGCAGCAGCGTCGCGAGGGGTCAGACCCCTCGCCTCTGCCGAAGATTGGAACTGCCGTGCTGCCGCAAGGGGTCTGACTCCGACCGGCCGGCCGCTCCTTCCAGGCCTAGGAAGACGGCGCCCAGATCGTCGCCGGTGTGGGGTGGCGTCCAGAAGCGCAGCGGGGGCGCGGCCATGAGCCGCCCGTTGTGCCACATGGACGGAGCCGCCGCTGCGGCGCGCGCTGCCGTTCCCTCCAGCACCCGCCCGCGCCGCCGCACCTCGCGCAGGCCAGCCTCGCCCAGGGCGCGCACACGGACGCCCCCGCCGGCGAAGCGTGCCCCTACCGTGACGCGGAAGCGGCCGTCCCACAGCGCGGTGCGACCTGGCTCCAGCGTCAGCTCAGGCAGGGGCTCGCGGCCGGGCTCGCGCTCCACCTCGACCTCCGCCGCCGAGCGCGCCGTGATGAGGGCACGCGCGAGCGTCCACCGGCCCGACGCCGCAGCGACGGGATCGCAAACGGCGGCCACGATCGCCTCGAGCTTGCCGAGCGGCACCGGCTCGCCGGCACCGCCGGCAGCGGCAATGACCCGGTCCAGCACCCGCAGGGCGACCTCCTCGCCGGCCTGCCGCAACCTGGCACGGTCGATGGCGACAAAGCCGCAGTGGTCGACCCTAACCACGTCCTCGCGCGGGTCGCAGAGGCGGTCGGCACTGGCTTCGAGCGCCCGCCGCGCCCCGGCGAGCCGCGCCGCGCTGAGCGCCAGCATGGCGGGTGTCAGACCCAGGGCATCGAGGCTCGCGCGGGCGGCGCGCAGGCGGGCGCGCTCGAACTCGGGCGCGGCGTTGCCGGGGTCCTCGATCCAGGCGACGCCGCGCGCTTCAAGGGTGGCGCGCAGGCAGCTTTTGGGCACGTCCAGGAGCGGACGCACGATCCACAGCCCGCCGCCGCCCGCGTCGGCCGTGTGCCGGGCGCTCAGGGGCGAGACCGGTGACATCGCCGCGAGCCCGTCGATGCCACTGCCGCGGGCGAGCCGCATCAGCACCGTTTCAGCCTGGTCGTCCCGGGTGTGCGCCGTGAGCAGGAAACGGAGGCCGTGCGCGCGCAGGTGGTCGCCCATGAGGCGATAGCGCGCGGCGCGCGCGGCCGCCTGGATGCCGGTGGCGGGCTTGGGGCCCTGCCAGACCAGCGTGGTGTGGCGGTAGCCGAGGCCATGGGCCGCCGCCGCCACCGCGCGCGCCTCGGCCGCCGCTTCGGCCCGCAGACCGTGGTCCACCGTGAGGACGGAGTAGCCCCCGAAGTCCTCGCCGCGCAGCCGCAGCCAGTCGGCGAACACGACCATCAGCGCCGTGCTGTCGCTGCCGCCCGACACGGCCAGGGCGCAGGGCGCCAGCGCGGCAAAGCGCGCGAAGAGGCCGTCGAGCTCGTCGGGCCGGATCGGATCGTGGCTGTCGTCCATGGGGACCGCGGGAGGTTGAACCGCCCCTCCCGTAGCTCGCCTCCTGCCGCCAAACAAGCCTGCGCGGGCGACTAGCAGCCGGCGCGCTGGCGCTCGTTCTGGGCCAGGGTCTTAATGTGGGCCGGAAGACTTGGGAACTTGGCCGTGAATTCCTTGAAGGAGGAGCAGGCCGCGTCTTTCTGGCCGAGCCGCTGCAGCGACATGGCGAGCTTGAGCAGGCTTTCGGACGCCTTCTGGCTCTTGGCGTAGTCCTGGTAGCCCTTCAGGAAGGCCGCTGCCGCAGGCCGGTACTGGCCCCTGACGTAGAACGTCTCGCCAAGCCAGTACTGGGCGTTGCCGGCCAGCTGGTGGGTGGGGTGGCGCTTCAGGAAGTCGTCGAAGGTGGCCTCGGCGGTGCTGTAGTCCTTCTGCAGGAGATAGCCGTAGGCGCGCTCGTAGAGTTGCTGCGGCGGCTCCGCATCCGCCACGCCCGGGGCGGGCTGCGCGGCCGAAGCCGTCGGCGGGAACACCTTGTCGAGCTCGTCCTTGCCGGCCTCGGGCGCCACCGTGACTGCGCCGAAGCCGCCGGGCCCGCCGGGACCAGGACCGCCGCCGCGGCGGTCGCCGAGGCCACGCACCTGGTCCTGAAGGTTTTCCAGCTGCGCTGCCATGGCGCGGATCTGCGTCTCCAGCGCGTCGAGCCGGCCGGCATCGGAGGCGGACAGGGCCGCGCCGGACATCTGGCTGCCGGGCGGGGGCGCGGCGCCGCCTTTGGCGAGAGACTCGAGAGTGCCGACGATGACCTGCATGTCGACCAGCTGCTCCTCCAGCTGCTCGACCCGGCGCTGCAGGCCGACGTCACCGGGCTGCGCGCCGACCGGCGGCGTCGGTCTCGCCGCCGCCTGCCCCTGTGGTGACCGCGCCGGCGGCACCTGCTGTGCCACGGCGGCCAACGCCGGCAAGGCCACTGCCGCCGCCAGCGCGCTCGTCCTCAACCCAAGTCCCGCCATGCCACCAATCATCCCGCCTGCCTGCTCAACGCTGCCCAAGTGGCGCCCGCGACTCCACGGCCTAGTCCACTGGCGCCGGCTCTTCAAGAGCGGCGTTACGAGCGCGCGTCGCGTCCGTTCACGACCGTCTGGGCGCGCCGGTTCTGCGACCAGCACGAGATGTCGTTGCACACTGCCACCGGGCGCTCCTTGCCGAAGGAAGCGGTGCGGATGCGGGCAGGGTTGATGCCCTGCTGCACCAGGAAATTGCGCACCGCCTGGGCCCGCTTCGCGCCCAGCGCGATGTTGTATTCGCGCGTGCCGCGCTCGTCGGCGTGGCCTTCGATGGTGACGGGGTGTTCCGGGTACTGCTTGAGCCAGCGCACCTGGTTCGTCAGCGTCTGCTGCGATTCCATCGACAGCTCGGAACTGTCGGTTGAGAAGTACACGAGGTCACCCGCCCTGGTTATGAAGTCCCGCGGCGTCCCGGGCGCCGCGTAAGAACCATTGGCGATGTCCTCGGGCTTGGTATTGTTCGCGCAACCCGCGAGCGCAAGCATCACCGCCGCGACGGCGAGAAAGCCCGCCGCGTGCGCCCGCCCCGGCGCCCGTGCTCGCGCCCGTTCTGGTGCCCGTCCTGGCGAATGCGTCATGCGATAGCCCCCTTTCCCGCGCCTGCCGCTTGCCCGGCGCGTAGGTGCGCAACACCGAAATCTTCCGGCTCGGTCCGCGTCTTAGCCGATATGGGGCGCGGAAATATGACCGGCGCCAGGGCAGGTGAACCCTGGTTCGGCGGGTCCTTGCAATATACCGCCTCGGCTTTTCCCCAACACTGCGGGTCCGGCCCAAAGTCTCGCTCAAAACGTAACTAATATCGCCAACAAAACATCAGGGCCACATCGCGGGCGTTGAGGCCGCGATGAGGCCCAGAAGCAGTCATCAACACCGGTCCGCCCCCGCCTCAACCCCGGCATCCGGGGAAAACACACGAGCGGTAAAAGTCGGTCTGGCGACTCAGCGAGCGGTCTGCTCGACGGCCGTGCCGGCGCCAAGCTTCATGGGCTCGTGAGTCACTTCACGGCGGCAGGCCCCCAAAGCCACAGCAGCGACCAGCGCCGAGATAACGATCACGTTTTTCA
>DATBKR010000719.1:0-7472 GCA_036555805.1 Hyphomicrobiaceae bacterium
GGCTATTGGCTGGCCGCCGCCTTCTTCGCCCGCGCCTTGCCGGCGAGCTTCTTGAGGCGCCGACGCGCCCCCAGGGTGTTGCCCTGGATGCGGTTGACCTTGGCGCGCGGAATGGCGCGGCGCCTTTTCTTCTTCTGCTTCTCGATGTTGCGCGCTGAGCGGACGGCCATGTCGAACTCCTGTCGGGGTCAGCCCCCTCGCAAGAACCTCTGCCTTACGGGGTCAGACCCCTCGCCTCTGAGCTTCCGGTGAAACTCCAAGGTTGAGGCGAGGGGGCTGACCCCGAGCCCGGTGTAAGCGGCCGGCACGCGAAGGACAACCCCCAAGGCGACGCGCCTCACCCGGCGCGCACCGTCACGCGCAGCGGCATGCCGCCCTTGGGGCGCAAGGTGACGCGGCTCAAGGGCTCGGGCAGGTGCCGGCCGTCCCATTCGAAGTGCGCCCACCGGATGAGCGTGGCCAGGATCGCCACGCCTTCCATCATGGCGAAGGAGGCGCCGATGCAGGTGCGCGACCCGAAGCCGAACGGCATGAACTGCGTGCGGGCGATCTTTTTTCTGCGCTCCGGAGCGAACCGGCGGGGATCGAAGCGGTCGGGGTCGTCCCAAAGCCGTCTGTGCCGATGTACCGCAAAGATGGAGATAACGATGTGCGCCCCTTGCGCGACAGTCTTGCCGCCAAGTTGCATCGCGGAAGCCGCCTGGCGTGTCATGATCGGTGCAGGCGGATAGAGGCGCATCGCCTCCTCCAGCACCGCCTTGGTGACGACGAGCCTGTCGAGGTGCTGCGCGCGCACTTGCTCCTCCCCCGCCACCGCCCGCACCTCATCGCGGATGCGATGCTGCCATTCGGGCGCGCGTGCGAGGAGATAGAGAGCCCACGTGAGGGCCTTGGCGGTGGTCTCGTGGCCGGCGATCAGGAACGTGACCAGGTTGTCGACAAGCTTTTTCTCCGACATCGTCGCACCCGTCTCGGGGTCTTGCGCGCGGGCAAGCCGGGCCAGCAGGTCGTCGCCGGCGAACCCCGCATCGCGGCGCCTGGCCAAGATCTGGGCGACGGCCGCGCGCAACTGCACGCCGGCCCGGCGCCGACCGATTTTGCCCGGATACCAGAGCCAGCCGGGTAACCGCAGCATCGCCGCGGCGACGTCCCACGAGATGCTCGATAGGGCCTTGTCGCTGCAGCGGAGGATGGCATCGGCCTCCCGGTCGGCGCTGCCGGCAAACATTGTGGCGGAGATCACGCGGAACGTTGTCTCCGTCATGTTGCGGTCCACCGCCTGTACGCTGCCGGCCGGGCTCGCCGACCAACGCGCTAGCTGCGCCTCGGCCGCCGCGCTCATGGCCGGCACGAGGTTCGAGAGGTCGGCGGGGCGGAAGAGCGGCGCAGCGGCCCCCCGCTGCCAGCGCCAGTTCGCGCCTTCGGCGGTGAGAATCCCGTCGCCCAGGGTCCGTTCGAACACCCGCTTCTCCAGGGGCGTCTTGGGGAACGCTTCCGCGGCGTGGAGCAAGAGCTCTTCGATCAGCTCGGGATCGCAGACCCACACGATGAGGGCGCGGCCGTTGTCGTAAACGACCACCTTCTCCTCGTAGATGGCCTGCGGCACGCTGGAGAGCGGATTGCGGACGAAGCGGAACAGGAATTTGCCCAACGGCAACGGGCGCGGCGCGCCGCGGACCGTTGGCGGATAGAGCGCGCGCGCGTCGCCCGATGGAGCAATTGCGGCTGTCATGGGACGCCTCCGCTGGAGGGCCGGCGCTCCGGGCAGATTGCAACCTCAGCAGGCGGGCGCCGCCAAGCTCACACCCAATTCAGATAGTTCACCAGCCACCCGATGCCAAGCTTGCCCGGCGCCAGCAGCACAGCCGCCCAGAGGAAAGCCGATGTCCAATTGGCGATCTGGAAGCGGACCCGCGGCATCTCGGTGATGCCGGCCACGATCGGCACGCTGGCGCGCAGGGGTCCGAGGAAGCGGCCGATGACGATGGCCCATGCCCCCCAGCGCTTGAAGAACACCCGGCCGCGGCCGATCAGGTCGGGATAGTTCTTGAGCGGCCACATCCTCTGTATCTGATCGTGGTAGTGGTAGCCGAGCCAGTAGGAGAGCCAGTCGCCGAGCGCGGCGCCCACGGCGGCGGCCGACACCACGATCCAGAAGTACAGGGCGTCGAAATTGCCCAGCAGCGGGCCGATGCCTATCACCATGATGCCCCAGAACGGGAAGATCAGCGACACGAACGCCAGGGACTCTCCGAAAGCCAGGACAAGCACAATGAGAGCCACCCATTCGCGGTGATGTTTGGCAAGCTGGACGACCCAGCTTGTGAAGTCCGCCACCATGCCTACATAGGGTGCCAACATGCTTTTCGGGTCCTGTCCCTGCCAATCTGAGGAAAGCCGCACCTCTCTAGAGCAAGCGCCCGGGAATGTCTTCCTCTCGGGGCTCGGCGCCTGCATCTACCCCTTGTAGTGGCGCTTTTCCATCTCTGCGCTAAGTTTCGCTTCCGGGCGCCCGCCCGTGAACGAGTTCGGAGTGCAAATCCTGCCGGCGAAGGTGTCCTGCTCCTCTCTTGTGGCATGTGGCCTGTCGGCAGCGATATAGGCAATGCGACCATGCATACCCTGATCCAACGCGCGGATGCCTGGCTGAAGGCCAATCGGCCCGACTACTACGCGATACTGCGGCCGGGTGCCGATGACGCGGCGCTCGATGCCTACCAAGCGCGGTTCGGGCTCGTGCTGCCGATGGAGTTCAGGCAGCTCTATCGCTGGCGCGACGGGCAGGACACCAATGTCCTGGGCGAGGCACTGGTCTACAACCATACCTTCATCCCGCTCTGCGACAGCGCCTCGTCGAAGGAACTGCTGGACGACATGATCGGCGCCGATTTCGACGATCCGGCCTGGTGGCGGCGCGGCTGGGTGCCGTTCACGACGAGCTTTGGCGGCGACCACTACTGCCTCGATCTGCAGGCCGAAGGCGGCGGCAAGCCCGGCCGGATCATCGACTTCTGGCACGACGAGCCGACCCGCAACGTGCTGGCGCCGTCGTTGACCGAATGGTTCCGCGAGCTGGTCGTCGCCATGGAGGGAGGGCGGCTCGAGCTGGCGTAGCCGGCGCGCCCGCACAAGCGCCGACCGGTGCCGCGGGCTACGCCCGGCAGCGCCGCCGGTTCATCTCGGCGGCAAGCTCGCGCTGGACCTCGGCGGCGAACAGCGCCGCGCGCGAGACCTGGGCCGGCGAAAGCCCCTGCTGGCCCTTGAGCGCCCTGGGCGCAGCCTCGGCCTCGCGGCGTCCGTGCAGCAGTTCCTCGCAGTTGAGCTGCGCCTTCACGCTGCGGAAAGCGAACAGGCGCACCCCGCTTGCATGCGCCTGCGGTGTGGCGGGCTCCCTCACCCATTTGCGCTCCTTGTCGGCCAGCATGGCCTTGAGGGTGGCCTGGCGCTGGCCGATGCACCGGGGGCTGTCGTCGATGCACGTGAGGCCGGCCCGGCTGTCGTCGATGCCGATCCCACAAGCCGCCAGCCCCAGGGCGCAGCCGGCCAGTCCCGCCAACCCTGTGGCGCGAAAGGCTAATGGGGAGTGGCGAATGGATCGCCGCCACTCCCCATTAGCCGCTCGCCTTTCGCCCCGATCGAACCCTCGCGCCCGCATGGTTCCCTCTTGAGGTTAGCGCGCCGAGCCCATAGAAGGCGGGAATGGCGGCGGTAAGGCCGCCGGATTTCCTCAATGCCGGCGGCACAGTGCGCGTATTGCCGCGCCGCGCAGCCGGCAGGTTTCGGGCAAGGAGCGGCAACAATGGTCCACGCAATCCGCGTTCATCAAACCGGAGGTCCCGAGGTCCTGACCTGGGAGAACGTGGAGGTGGGCGATGCGGGCCCCGGCCAGGTGCGGCTGAAGCAGCACGCGGTCGGGGTGAACTACATCGACACCTACCAGCGCTCGGGCCTCTACAAGCTGCCGCTGCCGCTCATTCCGGGCAACGAGGGTGCCGGCGAGGTGGCGGCCGTCGGCCCCGGCGTGACGGAGTTCAAGGTGGGCGACCGCGGCGCCTATGCCGGCGCCGTGGGCGGCTACGCTGAGGAGCGGCTGATGCCGGCGGACCGGCTGGTCAAGCTGCCCGATGCCATCGACTACAAGACGGGTGCCGCCATGATGCTGCAGGGCATGACGGTGCGCTACCTGCTGCGCCAGACCTACAAGGTGGGCCCCGGCACCACCATGCTGCTGCACGCCGCGGCCGGCGGCATCGGCCTGATCGCGGCCCAGTGGGCCCGGCACCTGGGCGCCACCATCATCGGCACGGTCGGCTCGGCGGAGAAGGCCAAGCTCGCCAAGGACGCCGGCTGCACCCATGTGATCAACTACAAGACCGAGGACTTCGTGAAGCGCACGAGGGACCTCACCAACGGTCAGGGCGTCGATGTGGTCTACGACGGCGTGGGCAAGGATACCTACCCCGCCTCGCTCGACTGCCTGAAACCGCTCGGATTGTGGGTGACCTTCGGCAACGCCTCGGGCGCCATCACCAATTTCGACCTCCTGGGGCTGTCGTCCAAGGGCTCGCTCTACGCCACCCGCCCCACGCTCAACACCTACGTCGCCAAGCGCGAGGACCTCATGGCGAACGCCACCGAGCTGTTCGACGTGGTGAGCAGGGGCATCGTCAAGATCAACGTGAACCACACCTACGCCCTGAAGGACGCCGCCCAGGCCCACCGCGACCTCGAAGGCCGCAAGACCACCGGCTCCATCGTGCTGCTGCCTTAGCTGCCGCGGCGTCGGTGCGGGGACACGGCGCATCCAGGCCGACGGCCGCCGCTGGAGATGCTGCGAACTCCGAAAGATCCGGTTGGTGTGGCCGGCCGCCATGTAGTCCCGTTTCGTCACACGGGCGCGTCCCCCGATTAAGGTCGCTCGGGGGAGAGGGTATCTCGATGCAAGCCGAAACGGCGTCTTCTGAACCTGCCGCACAGATGCTGTCGCTGCTCAATGCGTGCCTGGCGACGCAGGCGCTTCATGCTGCAGCGAGACTCGGCATTGCCGATGAGTTGAAAGCCGGGCCGAGGACCATCGCCGATCTCTCCAAGGCGCTCGAAACGCAAGCCGATGCGCTCGACAGGCTGATGCGCATGCTCGCAACGCTCGGAGTGCTGAAAGCGGGCCCGGGTGGTACTTTCGGCCTCACGGCGCTCGGAGAGACGCTGCGACGCGATACGCCGAACTCGGTGCGAGATTGGGCGCTGTATATCGGCGCGCCCGCACCCTGGAGCGCCTGGGGACATCTCTATGGCTCCATCAAAACCGGCGTCCCGGGCTTTGTGCTGGCGCACGGCAGGCCAACCTACGAGTTCCTCGAATCGCATCCCGAGCTCGGTGCCCCCTTCAACCGCTGGATGAACAGGCAATCGGCGATGCACAACCTCGCCATCGCCGACGCCTATGACTTCACCGACTGCCGGGTAATGGCCGACATCGGCGGCGGCCAGGGCTCGACATTAGCAGCCCTGCTCGATCGCCACCGGTCCCTGCGGGGCATTCTGTTCGACAAGCCCTCCGTCGTGGAAAAGACGGCCTTGGAAATCGACCGGCTCCGCGACCGCTGCGAGGTGATCGGAGGAGACATGCTGTCGTCGGTGCCGGCAGACGCCGACCTGTACATGATCAAGCGCGTGCTGATGATCTGGGGCGACGACGAAGCCGTTCGGGTTCTGAAGAACTGCGTCGCCAGGTTGCCGCCCGGTGGGAAGATACTCGTAGTGGAAATGGTCATGCCACCCGTCGGGGAGCCTGGGCCGGCAACGACGTTCGATATCCTGATGCTCCTCGCCAACAAGGGCGGTCGGATCCGGACGGAAGGAGAATTTCGCGCACTGTTCACCGCCGCCGGCCTGAAGCTCGAACGTGTGATCCGGACGCGCTCGCCGAACGCGTTGCTCGAGGCGACGCTTGCCGGCTAGTGGCCAGGACAATATCGGACGCGCGCGAGAGGCCCTTTCGTCACGCAGAGTTGCTTTTACCCAGTGCAGCCCGCGGCTAACCTTCCCGCGCTCAGCTTGGCAGCCAAAGGACCGCTCCCATGACGCAACGGCCCATCGAACTCTACTACTGGCCCACCCCCAACGGGCACAAGATCACCATCATGCTGGAGGAGTGCGGGCTGCCGTACGAGATCAAGCCGGTCAACATCGGCCGCGGCGAGCAGTTCAAGCCGGAATTCCTGGCCATCTCGCCCAACAACCGCATGCCGGCCATCGTCGACCCCGACGGGCCCGGCGGCCCCGGCGGCCGGCCGATCTCGGTGTTCGAGTCCGGCGCCATCCTGCAGTACCTGGGCCGCAAGACCGGCAGGTTCTATCCCGCCGACGAACGCCAGCGCGTGGCGGTGGACGAGTGGCTGTTCTGGCAGATGGCCAACCTCGGCCCCATAGCCGGCAACGCCCATCACTTCCGCAACTACGCGCCGGAGAAGGTGCAATACGGCATCGACCGCTTCACCAACGAGGTGAACCGGCTCTACGGCGTGCTCGACATCCGCCTCAAGGATCGGCCGTATCTCGCCGGTGAGTACTCGATCGCCGACATGGCCACCTATCCCTGGGTGCGGCCGTACAAGAACCAGGGCCAGGACATCGCCGAGTTCCCGAACCTGGAGACGTGGTTCCAGCGCATGCACGAGCGCCCCGCCGTCGCGAGGGCCGTGAAAGTGGGCGAGGAACTGCGCCAGACCGCCTACAACCTCGCGACCGACAAGGAGGCGCAGAAGATCCTGTTCGGGCAGCGCGCCCGCAGGGCCTAGCTCAGGCTTCGGGCAAACGGGGTCAGACCCCTCGCTTCCAGCGCTACTGTTCTTGCGATCCGCCGACGCGAGGGGTCTGACCCCGCCTGGAACCTGCTTGATCGCTCGGTGGGCCTCCGGCGAAAATAGGAGAACGCCTGCTGCGCCGCCGGGAGGAACCGCCATGCCTCAACCCATCACCTGCATCGAAGACCTGCGCGCGCTCGCCAGGCAGCGGGTGCCGCGCATGTTCTACGACTACGCCGACTCGGGCGCCTGGACGGAGAGCACCTATCGCGCCAACGAGGCCGACTTCCAGCGCACCCACCTGCGCCAGCGCGTGGCCGTCGACTTCTCCAACCGCAGCCTTGCCAGCACCATGGTCCGTCAGCCCGTGGCCATGCCCGTGGCCCTGGCTCCCGTCGGGATGGCCGGCATGCAGCACGCGGACGGCGAGATCCTGGCCGCGCGCGCCGCTGCCGCTGCCGGCGTGCCGTTCACGCTCTCCACCATGAGCATCTGCTCGATCGAGGACGTGGCAGATGCCACGACCAAGCCGTTCTGGTTCCAGCTCTACGTGATGCGCGACCGCGACTTCAACGACCGCCTGATCGCGCGCGCCAAGGCCGCGGGCTGCTCGGCGCTGGTGCTGACGCTGGACCTGCAGATCCTCGCCCAGCGCAACAAGGACAT
>DATBKR010000720.1:0-5672 GCA_036555805.1 Hyphomicrobiaceae bacterium
TCGCGCGTCAGGATCGGCTCGATGCCGCGGGCGCGCAGCGCATCGGCCAGGAGTCGCGCCTGCGTGCTCTTGCCGGACCCTTCCCCGCCCTCGAAGGTGATGAACCGACCCGATGGCATTACCGCCTGCGACCCGTCCACGAAACGCTCTGACCCGGCCTCGCACCTGTTCCGGACCGTCGTTCCCCTGCAGCAGAGCCTTCAGGGGATCCACCGGGTAGCCAAATAGAGCAGCGAGTCAAGCCCTCGCCGGACGAATCCCGCCCGTTCGACGTCCTCTGCCGCATAGAGCGGGACCTCGCTGGTGGCGTCGTTGGCGGTCGTCACCCGAAGCGTCGCAACCTGTTCGCCCTTCTTGAGCGGAGGCTTCAGCGGACCCGTGTAGAAGATGCGGGCGGACACCTTCGGATTGGCCGGGAACTTCGGCAGCACCACGCTCACCCCATCGCCGCCGACGAGAGGCATATACATGCGCTCTCCGCCCCAGACCCGGGCATGGCCGACGATCTGGCCGGGGTCGAACAGCTTCGCCTCGGAGTAGTTCCTGAAGCCCCACTCCAGCAGCCGGCGCGCGTCGTCCTTGCGATCCCCGGCGGTGGAGGCACCGTTGATCGCGAGAATCAGGCGGTGGTTATCCTGCTTGGCCGAGACTACGATGCCGTAGCCGCCCTCCTTGACGTAGCCGGTCTTGATGCCGTCCACGCCGGCCACCGCGCCGAGCAGCGGGTTGCGGTTGTGGAACCTGTGAATGCGGTAGTTGAACTCGCGCAGCGCGAACAGCGGGTAGTATTCGGGGAACTCCTTGATGATGTAGCGCGCCAGCTGCGCGATCTCGCGCACGGTCATCAGGTGCTCGGGGTGGTAGAGTCCGGTGGCGTTCTTGAACACCGACTTCTGCAGGCCGAGGCGGCGCGCTTCCTCGGTCATCGCCTCGGCGAACAGGGCCTCGCTGCCGCGCATGTTCTCGGCCACGGAGATGGCCGCATCGTTGGCCGACTGCACGATGATGCCCTTCAGCAGCTCGTCGACCTTGGCGGTCTTGCCGAGCGGCACGAACATGGCCGACGTGCGCGACGGCGCTCCGCCGGTGCGCCAGGCGTGCTCGCTCATCAGGAACTCGGTGTCAGGCGTGATCTCGCCCGACCTGAGGGCCATGAACATGAGGACGAGCAGCATCAGCTTGCTCATGCTGCCCGGCGGCGTCAGCTCGTCGGCGTTGCGCTGGAACAGCACGGCGCCGGTGTCGGCGTCGATCACGATCGCCTGGGTCGACTTGAGCGCGATGTCGCCGTTCTGCTGCGCCTGCGACTGGGCCGCCGCCACGCCGATACGGGCCGCCGCCAGGGTCAGGGCGAGCGCGAGACGCAGCACAAGGCGCGCTGGCCGCGCACCGGCAAAGGCGAGCATGGGGGCGGCTCCGATCGTGGCATGGGCGTGGGCGAAACTATCGAACCGGCGCCGCCGGCAAGTCAACGGGCGGCTTCAGAGCAGCGTCAACGCCGCGCCTGCCGGCGGGCGTCCGGCAGGGTTGGCAGCGCATGGGACGGCGCCCGCAAGCCTGGGGGCGGCACCGGCAACGCCTTTTGCGTCCGCCGGCCGATTTGCTAGACAGGCGGCGCCGGACAGGTGGCCGAGTGGTTGATGGCACCGGTCTTGAAAGCCGCATCAGACCATCTCGGCCCGTCCCATCTTGTGCCGCTCAGTCCCGGTTTTCAACGGTTTTGGCCAACTATCAGGCTCAGTCGTGCCGGTTCTTCCCGCCCCGTCCCTGCCAGTCCGGTGGCAATTCCGGTGGCAACTTTTCCTCGACGACGCCGAGGTGCTTGCGGCCGGCGAGCGTGCCATTATGGGCGTTCAGCTGCTGCGGCGGGAAAGGGCCCCGGTGCCGGTCAGCGTGAACCGGAGCCCCCTGCTCCCCTAGGAGCCGAGACCCGTCAGGCTCCTGGGGAACTCGCCAGGGTAGGCTCAGGCGGGTTAACCGCTGGTGCGGCTGCAGGCGCCCCGGCGTGTCGGCGGCGCCATCACGTGACCCCTCTTTGCGGAACCCTCCCCGATCCCCAGCGTTAGCCACGTCCAGCGCTCGGCATGGCCCCCCCCTCCCCCCGGCGCAATCGCGGGTTGCCCCATGGCGCGCGCGACATCGGGCATCCCGGTCGGCCCCCCACCGGGATGCCCGATCGGCTGTCTGAAGTGGCCGCATGCCGGGGGGCGGCCCATCCGGGCCAACGCGGCTCGGTCATCAGTTCGATATTCGGTTGAGCGTGATCATCCACCGGCATTGGGTGCCTTCGACTTCAACGTTTCCCGTGCCTTGGTTGCCTTTGAGTCTGGCCCTGATAGCATTCGTGTGCCCAAAGGAGGCACCAGTGTACCTGATATCCACCCGTCCGTTTGCGTTCACGGTTCCAGTCCCACGACCCGTGACAACGGTGCCGTTCCTGATGGTCCACCGCGCGGTCTCGTATGATGCGTAACAGAACGGATTGCCGGCAAAATCAACTCTCCACGTACCATTGAAGCGACCGCGCCCGTCCTCCGCCCAGACTGTCGGTGTCGCCAACCAGAGCGCAAGACCGACAGCCCCAAGCACATGACACTTCGTCATCCGCATAACGACCTCCTGTCCCATCTCAGCCCCCGCTGATCCGATCCCAGAAAATACTCAGCGCTAAGGCAACGTGATGGCCAAGCGATGCACGCCATCGCCCACTCGGTGGCAAACCACACCAAGTGGTTGCGGGGCGGTATCTATGGGCGCGTAGGAACTGTTCGGCGTCGAATTGCACGCCGTAGACGGCCGGCTGATCGCCTGCCTGCCTGGCGAGCCGCCGCCGCTCAGTCTGCGCGAGCACACCAAGGCGTTCTTCGAATGGCTCAGGAAGCACCCCAAGGTGCCCGGCAACGAGGTGCAGGTGGCGATCATGGAGCACGTCCTGTACTGGGATTTCCTGGGTGACGCCGGCTTATCGCCGAAGCCGTGGCGGACGGCATCGGACATCCTCGCCAAGCTGCCGGGCGTCGAGAAGTACCAGGCCGACTGGCGCTCCCCGACCGGGGAAGGGCCGACGCCGGTGGTGTTCAAGGTGTCGAAGAGACGGCGCCGACGTGCCCAGGTGGTTCATCTCGCCACGGCGAAGCGCGGGCGAGCCTGATGCTGCGGCGCCCTCGTCCCGCTCCTGCCATGATTGTCCGCCCACATCGCTGTGGAAGGGTAGCACAATGGCCAGTGCCCGCGGCCTTAACTGCGGCGATGCCGGTTCGAGTCCGGTCCCTTCCACCAATTCATTCAGCGCGGAACTTACCCACCGAGCGCCAGATTGAACGATTGCGGTAGCGACGCGCCATTCGGTGCTCTTTTCGGTGCTGTTGCACCCGGCCGGGGGCGCCACCGTGGTTGACATCGCCGCAGCGAAGCGCGAGCGGGCCTGATGCCGGAAGCGTAGCTCAACGGTAGATCGCTCCTCCGTAATCGACACCGTGCGGCTCGGGAGTGCTCGATGCTGTACATTCATTGGTGCAGCTGCTGGGAAAGTTCGGGTGAAAGCACGTCGGCTCATTGAGAGCGCGTCTTGAGCTGCATGGGAGCCCCGGACAGGCAGCGAAAGGGGGCTCTGGGCAACGTCGGGAGGTTAGCACCCTCCGGTTAATAGGCTGTGGGCCACACACGATCCGGCGCCAATTGACGGGTTCGACGCAGAACGCCCGCTACGGCGACCCCGACCGTCTCGCGCCGGGTACGTAGATAGCCACTGGTACCGAGTGGGTACCTGACATCTAACGTAGGTACCAGGGCTCTCCCGAAAGAGCCGATTTGCCCCGCGTCATGAAAGGGCGCTTGCAGGTCGCTGCACGTTCGGGCATATGGTACGCTTTGGTAGATGGTACCGACTAGGTACCTAGTATACCAGCCGGCCGTAGGGGCGTCTCGCCGGCAGTCCCGCAACGCTGATCTACCAGGCTGGTACCACACATGGCACCGAAGCAGCCGCCGCCACGACTCCGAGTCGTCACGCTCGCCAATGTGAAGGGCGGCGTCGGCAAGTCGACCCTCTGCAGCGCGCTCGCCGTGCGGGCGGCTGAGGAGAGCAGGCGCGTCGCGCTGCTCGACCTCGATCCCCAAGAGTCGCTCGCCAGCTGGTGGACGCGGCGCGGCCGGACCAAGAACCCGAAGCTGCACGAGATGGACGCCACCACCGAAGCGATCGAGCTGCTCATCGCCGAGGGATGGGAATGGGTGTTCATCGACGCCGGACCCGCCAAGATCGACCTGATCGAGCCCGGCATCGCCGTTGCCGACCTCGTTCTGATCCCCACGCGGCCGTCGGCCTTCGACATCGAGCAGGCGAGTATTTGCCTGGAGCTGTGCGAGGTCCACGGCAAGCCGCTCGCCTTCGTCATCAATCAGGGCTCACCCGGCACGAAGCTCACGCGCTCCTCGATCGCGTTTCTGCAGGAGAACGTGGGTGCCCGCGTGATCAAGAGGCCGGTCATCACCCACCAGCAGAGTTACATGGCCGCGCTGACCGTCGGCAAATCCGGCCCCGAGATCGACAAGAGCGGCGAGGCGCGCACTGAGATCGACGAGCTGTGGGCCGCAGTGAAGAAGCTCCTCGAAGAAAGGAAGGCGTGATGTCCGCGTAGCTTGAAGGCGACGACATGGCGATCATGGCCCGGTTCGGGAAGCGACCGGGTGCTGCATCCCTGGCAAGCCGGCGAGAGCGCGAGACACGGCCCCTGGCGCCTGCCGACCGCCGACGCATCACCCAGGGCAGTACCAAGAGCCGGCAGCTCAATCTCAAGGTGACGCCGGAGTTTCACGAGCGCGTCGGCGCGCTCGCACGCAACGAAGGCCTCACCATGGTCGCGCTGATCGAGCGCGCGGTCGAGGCCTACGCCGCCAGGGAGACCGACTGACCATGCGCAAGCTGCTCGGATGCCTCGCGACTATCCTGGGAGCCGGGAGCGTTACCCTCGCGACGCGCTACGGTTCAAGGGCTCCGACACCCTTGTTGACGGTGGCATCAGCGCAGCGGTGTTCGGTGCAATCGCGCTGTGTGCCTTCCTGCTGCACGGCGTGGCCGTGCGGTTGGGGCTGGAGCGCCATCGCCTGGGCGCGGCCGTGATCGGCGCGATTGCCGTCGCTGCCCTCTTCGTCACATTCACAAACAGCCTTGGCGCAATCGCCTCGCGCGGCGACTCTACGCTAGCGGAACGCGCGAAGGCGGTGGACACCCGCAAGGATGATCGGGCCGAACTCGCCCGCCTCACCGTCGAGCGAGCCGCCATGACGCTCACTCCCGCGACCGCCGAGACGGTCGCCGCCGCCCGAGCGACCGTGAACGCTGCCGAGCGTGCGCAGAAGGCCGAGTGTGGGAATGGCGACCCCAAGCAGCGTGGCAACAACTGCCGGGCGCGAGAAACGACGGAGGCGTCCGCGCGCGCCACGCTCGCCACGGTGATCGCCAACAAGGCTGCGACCGACAGCGCCGCCACCATCGACGCTGACATCCGCGCCATACGTAAGCGCCTCGAAACGGGCACGGCCGTGGCAAACCCGAACCCGCTCGGCGCGGCCCTGGAGGCGATGCTGGGCGCCGGCGCTGCGGCGCTGACGGCCTGGCAGCAGGCCATCGTCGCGGCGGTATTTGAGCTGTGCCTCGTCGCCGTAATGGT
>DATBKR010000721.1:0-3825 GCA_036555805.1 Hyphomicrobiaceae bacterium
CGAGCGCACGCCCACCTGGGAGGTGCTGCACAAGTACCCCGCCGACTACAAGGCGGTATTCGTCGGCGACGCCTCCATGAGCCCGTACGAGATCTCGGTGCCCGGCGGCTCGGTGGAGCACATGAACGAGGAGCCGGGCGCGGCCTGGATGCGGCGCGTGGCGGACATCTACGAGCACTGCGTATGGCTCAACCCGGTGCCCGAGGACCGCTGGGGCTGGACCCCCTCCATCAAGATGATGCGCGACCTCCTGGGCGGGCGCATGTACCCGCTCACCTTGGAGGGCCTCGACCGCGCCATGCGCGAGTTGATGCGGTAGCCCGGGGATCGGGCATGATCGGGCAGCGCCGGACTATTGACGCGGCGTCCGTTCTCGGCTCACTTGGGGGCCAATCCGGGGGACGCCCATGGACAGATTCGCGCAAGGTCTCGTGTCCGGGCTCATGCTTGCTGCTGCCGCCCTCACCGCCGGCTGCAGCGGCGGCGCGAGCGCGCTACTGGGCGGTGCCGCACCGGCCGCGGCGGACGCACCGGGAAGCTTCAAGAACGACGACCCGACGGCACGGCCGGTCGCCGTGGCGTGGACCTCCGCGCGCGCCCAGCGCTGCGGCTTCTACTTCGATCCCGCCAGGCTGCGTTCGTCCTATTTGGCCTACGAGGCCCGCCAATCGGGCGCCGACCAGGTCGCCAAGGCCGAAAAGGCCTACGATTCGACCTTCAAGGCCATCCGCGAGCGGGTGGCGGCCGACCCGGACTACTGCACCGAGAGCAAGAGCACCGAGATCAAGAAGGACCTCACGCGGCACCTGGCCGGCGACTTCGCGCCCGACTTCCCCAAAACCAAGACGGCGGAGACGTGCTGGTTCTTCAATTGCGGCGGCGAGGCCAAGGCGTGGACCCCGGACGGGTTCTGGGCGGAACAGGCCGCCAGGCAAGGCGGGCGCTGATCCCGCGCCGTCCCCCTCGGGGAGCACCCGGGGGAGCACCCGGGGGCGCACCCTTTCATCGACGGCGCGGCGGCAACCGCGACAACGTCGGCCGCCGCCTGCAGCACGGGCTGCGTCCCGCTTCTGCCACAATCTCGCCCAAGTATTGACTTCCTCGCTTACGGATAGATTTGCATATATTCCGACCAAGGCCCTGCAGGCGCGCATCGCGGAGGAGCGCAAGACCCTCGGCGACCCGCAGTGACCGGCGTCGGGGAGCCGCGCCCGCGTCCTCGCGCGACCGGCTTCAGGACGTCCTCAGCCGCGCCGACAATCAGCTCACGCCCAGCTTCTTCTGCAGCGACGACGACGAGGTCGTGTACTGGAACAGCAGCTTCTTGCCCGGATAGACGATCCTGTAGGCGGCCTGGGCCATCAGCGCGGCCTCGTGGAACCCCGACAGGATCAGCTTCAGCTTGCCGGGATACGAGTTGATGTCGCCGATGGCGAAGATGCCGGGCGTGCTGGTCTCGAACTTCTCCGTATCCACCGTGACGAGGTTCTCGTTGAGGTTGAGCCCCCACTCGGCCACCGGCCCCAGCTTCATGGTCAGCCCGAAGAACGGCAGCAGCCGGTTGGCCGCCACGCTGCGCTCGCCGTCCTTGGTCTTCACGGTGATGGCGGAGAGCGCGCTGCCGTCGCCGAACAACGCCGACATCTGGCCGATGAGCAGCGCGATCGCGCCCTCGGCCACCAGCGCCCGCATCCGCTCCACCGAGTGGGGCGCGCCCCGGAACTCGTCCCGCCGATGAAGAAGGGTGAGGCTGCGAGCAACCGGCTGCAGGTTGAGGGTCCAGTCGAGCGCCGAGTCGCCGCCGCCCACCACCAGCACGTCCTTGTCGCGGAAGTCCTCCATGCGCCGCACGGAATAGAACACCGACCTGCCCTCGTAGGGCTCGATGCCGGCGAGCGGCGGCCGCTTGGGCGTGAACGAGCCGCCGCCGGCCGCAATCACCACCAGCTTGGCGCGGAACTCGCTACCGGTGTCCGTGGCGACGCGGAAGCGTCCGTCCTCCATCTTCTGCAGAACGTCGATGCGCTGGCCCCAATGGAAGGTGGCGCCGAACGGCTTGATCTGCGCCAGCAGCGCGTCCGTCAGGCCCTGCCCTGTGACGAAGGGAATGCCCGGGATGTCATAGATGGGCTTTTCCGGATAGAGCTCGGCGCATTGTCCGCCGGGCTTGTCCAGGATGTCCACCACGTGCGCCTTGATGTCGAGCAGACCCAGCTCGAACACCGCGAACAAGCCCGCGGGGCCGCCGCCAATGATCAGGGCGTCGGTTTCAATCGGGGCAGGGGTTTCGGTGCCGTCGGCAGACATCAACCACTCGCTCGGGTCTGGATGGGACTTGAGTTAAGCTCGAAGGCTCAGAACTGCTTTTCCGGGATGCGGACGACGAGGCCGTCGAGCTCCGGGGTTATCCTGATCTGGCACGACAGGCGGCTTTCCGGGCGCACCTCGAAGGCGAAGTCCAGCATATCCTCTTCCATCGGCTCGGGCGTGCCCGTCTTGTCGCGCCAGGCCCCGTCGACGTACACGTGACAGGTCGCGCACGCGCACGCTCCCCCGCATTCGGCCTCGATGCCGTCGACGAGGTGGGTCTTGGCCACCTCCATCACAGTCATGCCGGGCTCGCCCTCGACGGTCTGGGCGGTGCCGTCCGGCTGGACAAACGTGATCTTAGCCATGCGTCGCGGGCAATCAACTTCGGGTTGCAGTGACAGGGATCGCCCAGCGGCGACGACGCTGGTGTTAGCGATCAGGCCCCGCGAATTCAAGGCGCGGGCGGGCTGGACCAAGCCGTGCGCTGCGGCAGCGGGCGTGGCAAAATGGCACGCGTGGCCTGGTGAGATGGTGAGTGGTGGGAAGGTGAGTTTTCCGGCGACGCCCGGGCCGCCGCGGCTCGTGTCAGACCACCCCAAGTGGGCGCTGTCGCCCGCTATGGCCCGTCTCTGAAGGCTGGGCGCAGAGCGGCATGGTTGGCGGCGAACGGGGTGACGGCTTTCCCCACACGAAACGATTGTTTTCCACAGGCAGAACAACCACGAGCCCAGGTTCTGGTCTTAACCCGGAAAGAAAACTCAGGCATTCGTCAGGCCCGATCGCAATTCACCATCTCACCACTCACCATCTCACCGGTATTTACCTTACATAACAGCATCTTTGTTTCGCCCCATTGCCAACTTAGCTAGGGCGCTTCGAGGGCTGGGACACAATCGCGGCCCGGACACCGACGAGTTGGCCCATCACCGTTTTATCGGTGCAGCCGCTGTGCCCGGATGGGCGGATGCGCTATGGTCCGCTCCGGGAATCGGGCGTCGCGGCGCCGGCAATGGACTGGGGGAATGGCTCACGACGGCAATATGCGACGCGAGTCGGCTCAGCGTCTGCCGGGCCCCGGCGACGACGACCCTGATCGCGTCCGGTCTGGCGCCGGCCGCGCCAAGACAGCGGGGCTGTCGCGACTCGACCTCGACAAGCCCGCCCCGGCCGCGCTTGCGCCCCCCGAGCCCCTGCCCCGATTTACGCCGCCCAAGGGCGTGACCCGATCGGCGAGCCCGCCCAATCCCCCGCCTGCGCTGCCGCCGCCGGGCGCCCGCCCCGCCCGCGCTGACCGAACCGCCCCCGCCGCCCCCACTGCGGCCAGGCCCGCCGCGCCCAAGTCCACGCTGGCCGGCGCCGCCAAGGCTGCCCTCGCCGGCGGCACGACAGCGGCGGAAGCCAGGCCCGCCGAGACCCCCGCCCCGGCCACCCCGCCGCCGCGCCGCCGGGCCGCAGCGCCGCCGCGCGCGCGCGTCGCCGCCAACGACGACGCCCCGTCCATCGGCGGCCTCATCT
>DATBKR010000722.1:0-14994 GCA_036555805.1 Hyphomicrobiaceae bacterium
AAGCCCGCGCCCGTTGTGGCAACTCCCGGAGGGACCCCGAGCGATGAACGAAGACCTGCAATACGCCGTCCTGCACGAGTTCGTCGAGCCCGCCCGGCGCAACCTGCCGCGCGGCACCTGGGACTATCTGATGGGCGGCGCCGAGACCGAGACCACCCAGGAGCGCAACCGGGTCGCACTCGACTCCCTCGCCTTCCGTCCGCGCGTGCTGCGCGACGTGGAGAAGGTGGACACCGGCGGCACGGTGCTGGGCCGGCAGCTGCGCGTGCCCCTGATCCTGGCGCCCATCGGCTCGCTGCAGGACATGGTCGCCGACGGGGCGGCGGCACCGACCCGCGCCGCGGCAAGGTCCGGCGTGCTGCACATGCTGAGCTCGGCATCGGCTCCGGGCCTCGAAGCGGTGGCGGCGGCCGCGCCCGACTACCCCAAGATCTTCCAGCTCTACATCCGCGGCGACAACGCCTGGGTGGAGGACTACATCTCCCGCGCCATCGCCCACGGCTACATCGCGCTCGCTCTCACGGTCGATCTCGACCACTACGGCCGGCGCGAGCGCGATCTCGCCAAGCGCTTCGAGACCACCTCGCGCCGCACCCGGCCCGCCGACCAGTTCCAGGCGCGCTTCTCCTGGGCCGACGTGGCCCGCCTCAAGGCCAAGTTCAGGATCCCCTTCATCCTGAAGGGCATCGCCACCGCCGAGGATGCCAGGATTGCCCTGGAGCACGGCATCGAGGGCATCTACGTGTCCAACCACGGCGGCCGCCAGCTCGACCACGGCAAGGGCGGCATCGCCGTGCTGCCCGAGGTGGTGGAGGCCGTGGCCGGCCGCGCCGAGGTCTACGTGGACGGCGGCTTCATGCGCGGCACCGACATCGTCAAGGCCATGGCGCTGGGCGCCACCGCGGTCGGCATCGGCCGCCTGCAGGGCCTTGCCCTGTCCGCCGGCGGCGAGGGAGCCCTGGTGCGCGCGCTGACGCTGCTGCAGGACGAGGTGACACGCACCCTGGGCCTGCTGGGCGTCACCTCGTTCGCCGAGCTGAACCCCGGCTACGTCGCGCCCGTCGCCCCAATTCCGCGCCAGAACTGGCTCGACAGCGCCTTCCCGCTGCTGAAGGAGGGCTATTAGGGGTCGGGTCCCTGCGGGCCTGACCGGGCCTGCCCCGGGCGGCGACCCATCATCTGAACCGGGCAAGGAGCACGCAATGGGAGACCCTGCCGCGCCGGTGCCGCGCATCGCCTTCGAGGATTTCCTCAAGGTCGACATCCGCGTCGGCACTATCGTGGCCGCCGAGCCGCTGGCCGGCGCGCGCAAGCCGGCACTCCGGCTGGAGATCGACTTCGGGCCTCCGATCGGCCTGAAGAAAAGTTCGGCGCAGATCGCCAGGCACTACGATCCCGCCAGGCTGGTCGGCCGCCAAGTGGCTGCCGTGGTGAACTTCCCGCCGCGCCAGATCGGCAAGTTCATGTCGGAAGTCCTAACATTAGGCTTCCCCGACGAATCCGGTGAGGTCGTTCTCATCGGGCCGGACCTGAAAGTGCCCAATGGCGGGCGGCTGTTTTGAGCGAGGCCGTAGGGCGGATTAGCGGAGCGAAACGCAGCGTAATCCGCCAATGCGTTGCGAAACGGCGGATTACGGGCTTCGCCCTAAGTCGGGCCGACCATGGCAGCCCGAGCCCGGCGAGGTAGTCGCGATCACGCAGCGGCCGGTGCCGCGGCCAGCGCTCCGGTGCGTGCCGGCACGCCGCGCTCGCGCCGGCCGGCTGTCTGCCAGGCGAGGGTGCGCCGCTCCACCACGCGCGCGATCAGGTCGAACACCACCGACAGCACCCCGATCATGAGGATGGCGGCGAACACGCGTGGGCTGTCGAGCACGGTGCGGTAGCGCGTGACGAGATAGCCGATGCCCGCCGAGGAGGTGAGCATCTCCGCCACCACGACGCCGATGATGGCGAGCGCGCCGCCCAGCCGCAGGCCCGACAGTACGGTAGGGATCGAGGCCGGGATGATGACGCGCGCGATCTGCTGCGGCACGCTGGCGCCCATGCTGCGGGCGGCGAGCAGGAAATTCTGGTCGATGGTGCCGATGCCGGCGGCGGTGGAGAGCATGACCGGGAAGAAGCCGTAGATGCCGGCGAAAGCGATCTTGGACTCCGAGCCGATCCCGAACCAGGCGGTGAAGATCGGGTAGAGGATCACGATCGGCACGGCGTAGAGGCTGGAGAACACCGGCAGCAGCAGGCTGCGCAGGAGCGCGAGGCCGCCCACCAGCGCGCCCACCAGGATGCCGCCGCCGCAGGCGACGGCCATGGCGAGCGCCACCTCGTAGAGCGTCACCAGGAGCGCATGGGCGTACTCGTCCCAGTTCTGCACCAGCACGGTAAGCGTCTTGGACAGGGCCGGCAGGAACAGCTCGGGCAGCAGGCCGGTGCGCGGCACCAGCTCCCACAGCGCCAGGACCAGTACCAGGATCAGGCGGCGAACCGTGGCGGGCGACGGGCGGTGCATGGCTGTCCTCAGTCTGCTTGGCATAGGGCGGATTAGGCGTAGGGCGGATTAGCGAAGCGTAATCCGCCGACTTGCGCGCAGCGGCGGATTACGCTCCGCTTCGCTACGCTAATCCGCCCTACGGATCTGCTGCCAGATGCGTTCGCGGAGGCGGCCGAACACGTCCGTGGCCATCATTTCGTAGGTGCGCGGGCGCGGCAGCGCAATGTCGATGCGATCGATGATGCGGCCCGGCCGGGCCGACATCACCAGCACCTCGTCGGCCAGATACACCGCCTCGGTGAGGCTGTGGGTGACGAACACCACGGTCTTGGCGGTCTCGCCCCAGATGCGGAGCAGCTCGTGCCCCATGGTCATGCGCGTCTGCTCGTCGAGCGCGGCGAACGGCTCGTCCATCAGCAGCACCGGCGGGTCCTGCACCAGGCCGCGGGCGATGGACACGCGCTGCTTCATGCCGCCCGACAATTCGTGCGGGTAGCGGGTGCCGAAGCCCTTGAGCCCCACCAGGTTCAGCATGGCCTCGGCGCGCCTGCGGCGCTCCTGTCGCGGGGCGTGGCGGATGCTCAAGGGGAACTCGATGTTGTCGAACGCGGTCAGCCAGGGAAACAGGCTCGCCTCCTGGAACACGACGCCGACGCGGTTGGGGTCGGGGCCCGCGATGGCCTTGCCGCCGCAGAGAATGGCGCCGGAGGATTGCTGCCGCAGCCCCGCCATCATCATGAGCAGCGAGGTCTTGCCGCAGCCGGAGGGCCCGACGATCACCACGAAGCGGCCGGCGCCGACAGTGAGGGAGATGTCCTGCAGTGCCGGCACCTGGCCCTCGCGGCCCGTGTAGACGTGCGACAGGCAGGCCACCTCGATGGCGGCAGCCGGCGTTGGCGTGCGGAGGTCCTTCATGTCCGCCCCTAGGTGCGCCCCTATGTCCGCCATGTACTGCATCGGCCCTCCAGCCAGCGCACGGTCTCGTTGAAGGCGATCGCCACCGCCGCCAGCAGGATCACGCCGGCGAACAGCTGCGGCATCTGGAAGTTCTCGCCCCAGCTGGCGATCAAGTGGCCAATGCCGGTGCGCGAGGCATACATCTCGGCGATCATGACGCCGGTGAAATTGAAGATCATGGAGATGCGCAGTGTCTCCAGCAGGAACGGCATCATGCTCGGCACATACACGCGGGTGAGCACCTGCAGCGGCGTGGCACCGTAAGAGCGCGCCACCAGCACGTGGTCGGCCTTCACCGATTCGACCGCCGCCGCCGCGCTCATGATGACGATAAAGAGGGTGGAGAACGCCGCGTAGGCCACCTTCTGGCCGAAGCCGATTCCGAACACCAGGATGAACATCGGCAGGAAGATCGATTTGGGTATCGAGAACACGTAGAACAGCATCGGCCTGAAGATGGCACCGAAGTAGTCGTTCTCGGCCGCCAGCACGCCGATGGCGGCGCCCAGCGGCACCGCGACGATGAAAGCGACGATCACCTCCGCCGCTGTGACGGCGACGGCCTCCTGCACCTGCGCGCGGCCGAGCAGCTGCCCCAGCATCGCCAGAACGTCCGAGAGCGGCGGCAGCAGCATCGGGTTGACCGCCCCGATGCGCGGCAGCCATTCCCACGCGCCCAAGACGATCGCCAGCAGCGCCAGGCGGAGGAGGATGATCTGGAGGCGTGTCATTTGGGCTCCCTCCCTCTCCCCGCTTGCGGGGAGAGGGTCGGGGTGAGCGGCAGCAGCATACTCCGACGTCGGTGCCTTTGGCTGCCCCTCACCCTAACCTCCTCCCCATGCCCGAAGAGGGCATGGGCAGACATGTGCGTCACACCGCCGTGGGCACCGGCTTGAACTGGGTGACGAACATGTCCCTGGCCGGGGCGAGGTCGGTCATGCCGATCAACCTGCCCATGTCGAGCGCGCGCTCCATCCAGTCGAGCTGCATCTCGCCGGTGCGCGAGAGGTGCTTGATATTGCCGTCGAGCTCGCGGGCGGCGATGGCCTCGGGGATCTCGTCGATCTCGGCGATCAGCTTGAGGGCGGCGGCCCGGTTGGCGTCGGCGACCAGGAAGGCCAGGCCGCCGTAGATCGCATTGAGCGTCTTCTGCACCACCTGCGGGCGCTCCTTGGCGATCTTGTCGCTGGCGATCCAGGCGGAGTTGGAGTGGGCCGGGATGGCCTCCCCGTAGTCGAGCAGCGGGCGGGCCAGCTTCTCGTCCATCACCTTGTAGGTGAGGGGCGAGTAGAGCACGGTGGCGTCGATGTTGCCGGTGAGCAGGTTGGGCACCAGGCCGCCGCCGCCCAGAGGTACGCGCGTGAACTCGAGCTTCCGGTCGGCGATGGTCCAGCGGGCGCAGATGTCGCTGCCGGAGCCGGCCGAGGTGATGCCTACCTTCTTGCCGGCCAGCTCCTTCACGTCCTTGATGGGTGAATCCGTCTTCACCACCAGATACCAGCCGTAATATCCGTTGGCGCCGTTGGCCACGCAGCGGGTGTTCACGCCTTTCCTCAGCCCGGCGGCCACGCTGGAGGAGGAGTTGAGGATCAGGTCGGCGGCGCCGGCCGCGAGCGCCTCGAAGCCTTCCGCGCCGCTGCGATAGATTGTCAGCTCCGCCTTGATGCCCTCCTTGTCGAACAGCTTGTGGCGGATCGCCGTCTCGGCCACGATGGTAGGCCAGTAGGTTTTGGTCGGCACGCCGATGCGGATGGTGGCGGCGCCCTGGGCGAAGGCGATGCGCGGCATGAACACGCTGGCCGCGCCCCCGACCAGAATCAGGCGGCGCCGCAGATCGGGCTTCCCGGCGCGTGGCCTTTTGGCCATTGGTTTCCTCCCCTGAGATTTTTGCGCCGTCGCGGGCGGCAGTGGCAGGCGCTGATGGTTTCCGGGCGAGTGTAGATCAGGTGCGCGCACGGGCAACAACAAACGTTCCCAAGGCGGCAGACCCCTCGCGCAAACGCTCGGAAAACTCTGAGCTACGGAGGCGAGCGGGCCAAGCCCCTCACGGCCGTGGGACGCATTCCACATCGGCGCGCGGCAGCGCGTCACGCGCCCGGCTTCGCCGGCGGACCGGGCAGGAGTCCGAGCTGGTGCAAGAGCGCGAACCGGTCCGGCACACCCCAGTGCTCAACGATCTTTCCGCGCTCGAACCGGCAGACGTCGAGCACCGTGATCGTGAAGGACTTGCCAGTCGGATGAAACCCCATGAAGGGCCCGAGATGGGTCCCGCGCGCAGTCATCCGCGCCCAGACCTTGTCATCGCACGCAATCATCTCGTCGATCGTGTGCTTCAGATCGGGGATGGCTCGTCGAAGGCCCGCGATCGCCTGCTTGAGCCCGACCAGGGTGGACGGCAGCCCGTACTGATGCTCCTCGAAGGTGGCCGGAAAGAAGTCGTCCAAAGCGTCGAGATCGCCGCGGCCGAAGCCCTGCTCGATGACGCGCCGGAAGACCTCCGTGTTTTCTCTCCCTTGCATGTCGCTTCTCCTTGATGCATTAGATAGCGTTCCAATATAATCAATATAGCGAAACGATATGCAATGAGCAAGCGCAGGAAAGAGCGGCGCACGTACGACTCCTCGCGCCGGCGGCAGCGCGCCCAGGAGACAGGCGAGCGCATGCTCGAAGCCGCGCGCCGTCTGTTCGCTGAGCGCGGCTACGCCGAGACCACGATCGAGGCGATCGCCGCGCAGGCAGGCGTCGCTGTGCCCACGGTCTATGCGGCCTTCCAATCGAAGCGCGGCGTGCTGTCGGCACTGATGCGCCGGCTGGTGTCCGGTGAAGAGGGTGGACCGCCGCTGCTTCGGACCGCCGGTCCGCAGGCGGTGCTGGCCGAGTCGAATCCTCGGCGCGCACTCGCGCTATTCGCCGACCACCTCACCCAAGTGCAGGAGCGCGCCATGCCGACGTACGAGGCGATGAAGAGCGCCGCCCGGTCCGAGCCGGGCGTGGCGGAGCTCCTGGCGCGCATGCAGGCATACCGCTTCTCGAACATAGCCACCATACCGGCCAGGCTCGCCGAACTCGGAGCGCTGCGGCCGGGGCTTTCGGAGGACGACGCCAGCCGAACGGTCTGGGCGCTCGCGAGCCCCGAGGTGCGTCAGATGCTGCAGACGTTCGCCGGCTGGTCAGCGGATCGCTATCGAGCCTGGCTGGTCGAGACGCTGGGCGCTTTGCTCTTGTCGCCGTCAGTCGGTGCTAGCGCGGGTGCGAGGGGGCAGGCCCGATCCCCTCCGCGGCGAATTCGCTCACACAGCGCGACAGATCGGTGAAATGCTGGCGCACCTGGTCGAGCGCGAAGCCGAGTGCGAAGATGTGCTCCACCGAATGGGCCGGCAAGTCCCGCGTCAGGCCTTCCTGGCGCATCGCCGCCATCTCCGCGCTGTAGCCGTCGAGCGCCGCCGCAACCTCCTCCATGGAAGGCGGACCGCGGCGCGCGCTCAGCGCGCGGGCGCACGCTTCGAGATAGCCGGCTGTCGTCGTGCCGATGCGCGCGAGCCGCGGACCCAGCCGCGCCTCGAACGGCGGGGGCAGCGGCTCCAGACCCGCGCGCCAGATCATCACGAGGTCGTGGCGCAGCCTCAGCATGGTGCGCACCAGCGGGCCCTGGTCCGGATCCGCCGTGAGCCGCGTCATGCGCTCATGCGAGGCCTCGCGGGCCGTCGCCTCCAGCTTGATCAGGGCCTGCCCGATGCCGTCGAGCAGCCGCACGAGCGCCGCCTCGTCGGGACGAGCGTGCTGCACGAACCGGGCGAACAGGCCGGGCTGGAACCGCGCCATCAGGTCGAGCATGTGGGCGGCGGTCTCGATGGCGAGGTCGTGGGCGCGCGCGGGCAGCACGAGAAGCGAGACGAGCAGGCCTATGGTGCCGCCCACCGCCACCTCCAGCAGGCGCTCCAGCGCCGAGTCGATGGGCGTCGCGTGCGTGATGGTGGGCGCGAGGTACACCAGCACGGCCGTGAACGGCGCGGCGCTGAAGCGCGGGTCGAGGGCCGCGAGCAGCGTGGCCGGCGCGACGGCGAGCGCGAGGCCGGTCGCAGGCAGGAGCTCGCTTCCCGGCGGCACCAGGGCCCCGACCGCCCCGGCGTAGATGGCGGCGCCGAGGGTGCCGATGAAGTAGTCGGCGGTGGCACGCAGCGACCTGCCGACATTCAGCTGGGTCAGGATGACGGCGGTGAGCACGGCCCACAGCGGGATGCGCAGCTGCAGGAGGTGGGAGGCCGCGAGCGTGACGACCGCAGAAACGGTGACGCGCACGGACAGGCCCCATTGGACGCGGTGGCCCGCAAGCCAGGTCCAAAGCCGTTTGCCAGCCCGTGCGATCGCAATCATGCCGGGCCCGATGGCATCAGGTTATGCCCCGCTCCGCAATGGGCCTGTTCCCAAACGATTGACGGCGAGGTGGCCCGGCGCGCCAAGTTGTGCAATGACACGGGGTCGGACAGGGGCGAGGCGGGACCGCCGCCCGGTATCGAACGGATCGGAGATGCCATGACCAAGATCGTCTATCGCCCGCTGGGCAAGAGCGGCCTGTCGGTGCCGGCCGTCGGGCTCGGCTGCATGTCGCTGTCTGGGATCTACGGCGCGGTCGAGGATGCCCAGTCGGAAGCCCTGATCCGGCATGCGATCGATGTGGGCATCAACCACCTCGACACCTCCGACATGTACGGCTGGGGCCATAACGAGGAGGTCGTGGGCCGGGCCATCCAGGGGCGGCGCGACAAGGTCGTGCTGGCGAGCAAGTTCGGGCAGGTGCGCGGCGAGGGCGGCGCCAACGCGGTGAACGGGCGGCCGGAATACGTGCGGGCGGCCTGCGACGCCAGCCTGAAGCGGCTGGGTGTGGACACCATCGACCTCTACTATCAGCACCGCGTCGATCCCAGCGTGCCCGTGGAGGACACTGTGGGCGCCATGTCGCGCCTGGTCGAGGAGGGCAAGGTGCGCTCACTCGGCCTCTCGGAAGCCAAGCCGGAGCGCATCCGGCGCGCGCATGCCGTGCACCCCATCGCGGCCGTGCAGACCGAGTACTCGCTCCTCTACCGCGAGGAGGCCGAGGAGACGCGCGCGGCAACGCGCGAGCTGGACATTGCCTTTGTGGCCTACTCGCCGCTGGGGCGCGGCTTCCTCACGGGTGCGCTCAAGACGCTCGCCGACATCGACGGGCGGCGCGCGGCGCACCCGCGCTTCCAGGCCGAGCACTTCGCCCACAACCGCGAGCTGGCGGCCCGCATCGAGGCCATCGCCGCCCGCAAGGGCTGCTCGCCGAGCCAGTTGGCGCTCGCCTGGGTGCTGGCGCAGGGCGACGACGTGGCGGCCATCCCAGGCACCCGCTACGTGCCCCGCCTCGACGAGAACGCAGGCGCCATGGAGGTGGCGCTGACGCCCGCCGAGGTCGAGGAGATCGCGGCAGCCGTGCCGAAGGGATCGGCCTCCGGCACGCGCTATCCGGAGGGCGCCATGAAGGCGGTCTACCTCTGACGGCGCTCCGCATCGGACCGGCAGTCGCGCGTCGGTCTTCGAGCTCCGGCGGTCACAAGTCGCACCCCGGCTGTCTCCAACAAGACTGACGGGCGAGCGAAGCCGCTCTAGGCTGCCTTTCCGGCTCGATTGCTTGGGGGCGGTCAATGACGACGGCAAGGCTGCTGCCGGCGGTGCACAAGCTGTTCGATGCGGTGACGGATGCCGAGAAGTGGGCGCCGTTCCTGGCGGAGCTCGCCGCCTGCTTCGACGCCAAGGGCGCCCACATCGTGCGTGTCCAGCCGAAGGAGAAGGCGCTGGCGTTCTCGGCCCTCTTCGGGTTCGACGATGTGATCCTGCGCCAGTACGGTGCGGACGGGGCGGGGCACGATCTCGCCCTCGCCCGCTACGCCGACCACTTCGTCACCCTGATGCCGTCGGACCCGCGCATCGGGCTGCTCCTGCGCTACCCCGGACGCCCGCTCTCCTGCCGCCTGGCCATCAGCGAGGAGGTCCTGCACGCGTCGCAGGCCTACCGGGAGATCCTCGACGTGGCGGACGTCGAATACACCCTGGCCGTGAACCTCGACGACGAGGACGGATCGTCCACCATGATGCGGGTGTTCCGCGGGAAGGCCTCGACGCACTTCACCGAGGCCGAGGCGGAGCTGTTCGGCGAACTGATCCCGTTCGTGCGGCAGGCCATCAGGATCAGCGAGCATCTCGCCCGCATCGACGTGGAGAAGGCCCGCGCGCTGGAGGCGCTGGACGGCATCCCGTTCGGCATCCTGCTTGCCACCGGCGGCGCCCGCGTCGTCCAGGCCAACGCCACCGCCCGCCGCGCCATCGATCTCTCCGACGGGCTGGTCCTGCGGCGCGATGTGCTGAGGCTGCACGATCAGCGCGAGGAGAGCCGTCTGCACGACGCCATCCGCAAGGCGGTCGCCCGCGCCGTCCATGGCCGGCCGCAGACCTGCGAAGCCGTGGCCATCTCGCGGCCCTCCGGCAAGGAGCCGCTGTCGGCGATCGTCACCACGCTGCGGGGCAACCACCTGAAGTTCGGCTTGAGCCGGCTCGACGAGCCGCTGGCCACGGTGTTCCTGAGCATTCCCGAGCAGTCGCGCGAGGCGCCGGCGGAGCTGCTGCAGCGCCTGTTCGGCCTCACGGGGGCGCAGGCGCGCCTGTGCGAGCAGCTGGTATCCGGCGCGACGCTGGAGCAGGCCGCGCAGCGCCTGCAGATCAGTATCGACACGGCCCGGGTGCATCTCAAGCGGGTGTTCGCGAACGTGGGGGTGCACCGGCAGTCCGACCTGGTGGCCAAGGTACTGGCCACCCCGGTGTGGATCGCCCGCCAAGTGCCACGAGATGCAATCCCGGCAAGGCCGCGGGGCATCGCTTCGCGATAACGGGGCCGGCCCGGCGCCGCGGCCCGCCTTGCTTTTCCTGTCGCGCCACCGTCGTGCTTTGGGTTGCTTGAGCCTGGCTGCGGTTCCATTGAAGTTAACGGGGCGCAGGGCAAGCCATTTTCCGAAGCGGGTTGTGTGCTATTGAGGGCGCTGCAAGGGGCACCGTGGCGGCCCCCTCGTCGTGCGTGCAACCGCTCTGAGAGGGACAACCGGCTAGGCGATGATCGGCGTCTTCGATTCGGGCCATGGGGGCCTGACCGTCTTCCGTGCGCTCACCCGGCGCTTCCCGCACCTGCCCTTCGTCTACCTCGGCGACCACGCCAACGTGCCCTACGGCGACCGGCCTTCCGACGAGATCGTGGCGCTGACGCGCGGCGGCTCGGAGGCCCTGTTCCGACGCGGCTGCCGGCTCGTGCTGCTCGGCTGCAACACGGCCACGTGCGTAGCCGCGCGCACGCTGCAGAAGGACTGGCTGGCGGTGAGCGGCTGGCCCGGCCGCAACATCTTAGGGATCGTCGCCCCGACCGTGGAAGCCGCCACGCAGACGCCCTGGGGGGTGACCTCGCCCCAGTATCCCCAGAAGTACAACACCGACACCATCGCCGTGTTCGGCACCACGCGCACCATCGCCTCGCACGCCTACCCCGAGGAGATCCGCAAGCGCTGCCCCAGGGTGATGGTGGTGCAGCAGACCTGCCCCGAGCTGGTCGCCGCCATCGAGGGCGGCGCCCCCGAGGTGGAGCTGGATGCCCTGGTGGAGCGGGGCGTGGCGGCCGCGCTGGCGCAGACCGACGGCGCGCCGCCGCATCGGGCGATCCTCGGCTGCACGCACTATCCGCTGGTGGAGGACCTGTTCCGCCGCCACCTGCCGGCCTTCACGCGGCTGCTGTCGCAGCCCCAGGTGGTGGCCGACAGCCTGGAGGACTACCTGCAGCGCCATCCGCGCTACGCCGAGAGCGCCGCTGCCGCGCCGCCCCTGCTGCTGACGACCGGCGACCCCGCCCGCGTCAACGCCACCGCCCGCATCTTCTGGGCCGACGCCCCGCCGTTCCGCCACCTGGCGCTGTAATGGGGCCGGGGCCTGTGCGGCTGCGCTTGACGGGGGCAGGATACCGCTCAGCCGGTTGAAAGCAGAGGCATCGAGAGGAGAGAGCCATGCAGATCGGCGTCGTGGGGCTGGGGCGGATGGGGGCCAACATCGCGCGCCGCCTGATGCGCCACGGCCATTCCTGCGTGGTGTGGGACCGCGACCCGAGGCCGGGGCGGGAACTGGCGGGCGAGGGCGCGCTGGCGGCGGCGAGCCTGACCGCGCTCGTGCGGGCGCTCGCGGTACCGCGCGCCGTCTGGCTCATGCTGCCGGCCGGGGCCGCCACCGTTGCCGCCATCGCCGATCTGGCCGGCCTGCTGGCTCCGGGGGATACCATCATCGACGGCGGCAACACCTTCTGGAAGGACGACATCCGCCGGGCTCGCGAGCTTGGCGCCAAGGGGCTGCATTATGTCGACGTGGGCACGTCGGGTGGCGTCTGGGGCCTGGAACGCGGCTACTGCCTGATGATCGGCGGCGAGACGCCGGCGGTCGAGCGGCTCGATCCCATCTTCAGCGCCTTGGCCCCAGGAAAGGGGGGCATCCCGGCGACGCCCGGCCGGGAAGGGCGCGATCCGCGCGTGGAGCAGGGCTACCAGCACGCGGGGCCTGCCGGTGCCGGGCACTTCGTCAAGATGGTCCACAACGGCATCGAGTACGGCATGATGCAGGCTCTCGCCGAGGGCATCGACATTCTCAAGCACGCCGGCTCGCCGAGGCTGCCGGAGGAGCTGCGGCTTGCCATCGACGTGGCGGACACGGCCGAGGTATGGCGGCGCGGCAGTGTCATCACCTCGTGGCTCCTCGACCTGACGGCCGCCGCGCTGGCCGAGGACGCGGAACTTGCCACCTACTCGGGCCATGTGGAGGACTCGGGCGAGGGCCGCTGGACCGTGCAGGCGGCCATAGAGGAGGCGGTGCCGGCGGAGGTGCTCACGTCCGCGCTCTACGCCCGCTTCCGCTCGCGCCAGGAGCACACGTTCGCCGAGAAGGTGCTCTCCGCCATGCGCAAGAGCTTCGGCGGGCACGTGGAACCGAATCGGGGGCCGAAAGCGCAGCCGGGCGAAGGTGAGCCAGACAAGCCATGACACACGCCATGACGCACGCCATGACGCACGCTGGGCCCCACGGCGAGCCGCCGCTGGTGATCGTGCTGATGGGCGTGTCGGGCAGCGGCAAGAGCACCGTCGGCGCGGAGCTGTCGCGCGCCCTGGGCTGGCCGTTCCGCGATGCCGACAGCTTCCATCCCGCCGCCAACGTAGAGAAAATGAGCCGCGGCGTGCCGCTCACCGATGCAGACCGCTGGCCGTGGCTCGACGCTATCGCTGAATGGATCGACGAGAGGCTCGGCCTCGGGGCACCCGCCATCGTGTCCTGCTCGGCGCTGAAGCGGGCGTATCGCCGGCGCATCGTCGGGGCGCGGCCCCGCGTGCGCCTGGTCTATCTCCAGGGCGAGATGAGTGTGATCGCGGCGCGCCTCGCCGCGCGGACCGGGCATTTCATGCCCGCGGCGCTGCTTGCGAGCCAGTTCGAGGCGCTGGAGGAGCCGCAGGCGGACGAGCGGGCCGTCGTCGTCTCCGTCACGGAGCCGCCGGCTCGCATTGCGGCCACTATCATCGCTGCCCTCGGGTGCACCCCTGCGGGGGGCGCGTGAGATGGCGGTCAGCGATAGCCTGGTCGCCCTGCTGCAGGAGCAGCTGGAGCCGCTCGGCCGGATTGCGTTCAGGCGCATGTTCAGCGGCGCCGGCGTCTACTGCGACGGCGTCATCTTCGCGCTCATCCTGCGCGGCACGCTCCACTTCAAGGTCGACGACGGCAACCGGGCCGCCTACGAGGCCGAGGGGATGGCGCCATTCAGCTACGAGGCCATGGGCAAGACGCGGCAGATCGGGGCCTACTGGCGCGTGCCCGAGCGCCTGTTCGACGAGCCCGACGGGATGCTGGACTGGGCCCGCGCCGCCCTGGCCGCCGGCCGGCGCGCTGCGGCCGATGAGAAGCCGAAGCGCCGTCGCCGCGGCCGCCGCTAGCTGGTCAATCCCGGCATCGGACGCTAGTGTCCCGGAGCGGTCCTATCAACGAAGGCCAATCCCACAGGGAGGATGCGATGAGGAGAACGCTGTTGTGCGCCGCCGTTCTGGCGCCTGCGCTGGCGCTTGCGGGCGCCGCCGGCGCGGCCGAGGTGCGCTTCATGACCGGCCCGCAGGCCGGCTTCTGGGTGCCGCTGGGCGGGCAGCTCAAGGACGCCTGGGAGAAGGGCATCCCCGACCTGCAGGTTCAGCAGACGCCCGGCGCCGGCATCGCCAATGTGCGCGCGGTGCAGGAGGGCAAGGCCGACGTCGGCTTCGCCAACACCATCTCAACGGCCGATGCGGTGGCGGGCACGGGCGAGCCCCCGCTCGACAAGAAGCACGACAAGGTCTGCAACGTCGCGACGCTTTACCCGCAGTATTTCCAGCTCGTGGTCAATGCCGATTCCGGCATCAACACGCTGAAGGATCTCAAGGGCAAGGGCTTTGCCACACAGGTCAAGGGCAACACCGGCGAGCTGATCTCCCGCCACGTACTCAAGGTGAGCGGCTACACCTACAACGACGTGAAGGCGAGCTTCACCAACAGCTACTCCGACAGCGTCGAGCAGATGAAGGACGGCCGCATGCACGCCTTCGCCCTCGGCACCGGCATCCCGGCCAGCTCACTCATGGACCTCGCGTCCGCGCGCGACATCAAGCTGATCGACATGGCGGAGATCTACGAGCCGATGCGCAAGATCAACCCCGCCTACAAGCTGGTGACGATCCCCAAGGGTACCTACCCGAAGCAGGACAAGGACGTGCAGGTGATCGGCTACTACACCCACGTCATCGCCGCCTGCTCGCTGCCTGCCGACACCGTCTACAAGATGACGGGAGCGATCCTCGCCAAGAAGGGCGACATGGCCGCGGTCTACAAGGAGGTGGGGAAGCTGACGCCGGCGATCATGGCGCAGGGGATCGGCGTGCCGTTCCATGCCGGCGCCGCCAAGTGGTACAAAGAGCAGGGCATCAGCGTAAACTGAGCAAACGAGAGGCGCGGGGGCGGCGCAGGGCCGCCCCCAAGCGCGACGCCCAGGCAGAACCCCCAGGAAGCACTCCATGACCACGCGGGCGGCAATGCAAGGCGTGCTGCGCAAGCTGGCGCCGCCCATCGCGGTGGCGATGGCGCTCTACCACCTCTCCGTCATCATCCCGCCGCTCGACTTCATCTCGCCGTCACTGCGCGAGGTGTTCCGGGGGCCGCCGACGGACTACATCTTCCGCGCCATCCACCTGCTGTTCGCGCTCACGCTCACATTCCTGTATTTCCGACTGAGGTCGCCGACCGACGACGAGCTGGCGATGCTGACGCCGGAGGCGCGTGCGGAGCTCGAGGGCAAGACCAGGTCGCCGTCGCTGCTCGACCTGGCGCTGGTGGCCGCCAGCGTGGTCTCGGTCGGCTACATCTTCGTCTACTACGACTACATCATCGACCGCATCATCTACGTCGACGCCATGGCGTGGTCGGACATTGCCTGCAGCATC
>DATBKR010000723.1:0-5626 GCA_036555805.1 Hyphomicrobiaceae bacterium
ATCAAGTAAGGAACACGACGATGAAGGCGAAGAAGAAAGCTGGTGCGAAGAAGGCCCCCGCGAAGAAGGCCGCCAAGAAGAAGGCGAGCAAGAAGTGACCGACGCGTGCATCCTTTGAGTAGGGCGGCGATGATGCGTGCGACGCCTGCGATGGCTGTGGTCGGGATCGTGCTGGGCGTCACCGCGGCGCATGGCGCGTCCATCAGCAATCGCGACGAGCGCGACTACACGGTGACGATCATCGAAGGTGAGGCCAAGGCGGAGCACGCACTGAAGCCTGCGCAGACCTTGTCCGATGTCTGCCTCAAAGGATGCACCATCCAGGTGAACGGCAGCGAGGCCGACGAGTATCGCCTGACGGGGGGCGATGCCGTGTCGATCGAGGACGGGACCGTCTTCTACGACGCGCCGCCCGGGACCTCGACGGACCCCGCCTCGCCCGCCATGACCGGCAAGCTGAAGAGCCGCAAGGGCTAGAAAGGCAAGGCCGCCGGTCGTCGCCCCCGTCCTGTTTTGCGGCTCGCGTGCATGGGGGCCAGGGCCTCCTTTGTCCAGGCCTCAGGCTCCCATGCCGCGGCGCACCGGGCGGCTGCGTCAGGCGCATCTCCGCCAAGACTCGCGAGGCCGGGGGTGGATTTTGCTAGCGCGAAGTCCCCCCGGGGGGTTTGGGCGCGGTTGCGGGGCCTTCCGCCGCGCGGGCGGCTTCGGTTGCGCCGAAGCGGCGTTCGAAGCTGGCCCGCAGTGCCCGATCCACCTCATCGAGACTCGAATTGCGCCCCAGCGCGGCGAGGCTGGTGACGCCGGCGTCGCGGATGCCGCACGGCACGATGCCGTCGAAGTGAGCGAGATCGGGTGCCACGTTGAGGGCAATCCCGTGTGAGCTAACCCAGCGGGACAGCCGCACGCCGATGGCGGCGACCTTCTCAGGCGGCCCGGCCCCTGCTGCGCCGTTCTCCGCGCCACGGGACACCCATACGCCGATGCGGCCCGGCCGGCGCTCCCCGCGCACGCCGAGGAGCGCCAGGGTGTCGATCACCCAGCCCTCCAGCGCGGCCACGTAGGCGCGAACGTCGCCGAAGCGGCGCTTTACGTCGAGCATGACATAGGCCACGCGCTGGCCGGGGCCGTGATAGGTGTACTGTCCGCCGCGCCCGGTGCGGTAGACCGGCAGGCGCGCAGGCGCCACGAGGTCCTCGGGCTTGGCGCTGGTGCCCGCGGTGTAGAGTGGGGGGTGTACCAGCAGCCAGGCCAGCTCCGGCGCGGTCCCGGTGACGATGGCGGCGACGCGCTCGGCCATGAATTGGCACGCGGCTTCGTAGGGCACGGGGTCCTGCGTCACCAGCCAGGCGATGGGAGCCGATGCCGGCGCCCGAGGCACCGATGGTTCTGTTCGTGCTTCTGACTGGAGCGGATTCGCCATCGCCGCAAAGATGGCGCGTCCCCCCGATTTTGACCAGAGCTGGGGGAGAAATGCCCCGATTCTGAGACCCACGCACGGCGTCGCCGAGCGGCACGGGCCCGCTTGTTTGCGCTGCCGCGGTTTGCTACAGAGCGGACGCGACGGATGCGGTCGTGGCGGAATTGGTAGACGCACCAGCTTGAGGGGCTAGCAGCCCCTACTCCACGAACCGCAACTACCCCCAAAAACCCCCTAAAAACCTGCAGTTCTGACGCGGATTTATCGCCGCGGCCGATACCTGCCGAACCGCGGTAGACGCGGTGACGCAGGGACGAATGACGGGACTTCGATGACACGATGACAGGAGGTTCTATGAACGAGGTTCAACAAGGCGCGGCTAGCGCCGCTCAGCTTGCCCGCGAACAGGCCATGCGCGAGCGTGGCCGTCACCGTGCCGAGAAGGCCATCAGGAAGGCCCTGGAGCGGGGCGAGGCGGCCGAGACACCGGCAGGGGTCCAGCTTGCCAAGCGGGCCGTGCAGCCCCTGGCGGACGCGATACGGGCCCTCTGCGGGCCGCAGAAGGGAGCCGGCCGGCGGCACACCGCGGCCAAGCTCCTCAAGGACGTGGACCCCGAGCTGGCCGCCTACTGCACCGTGCGGGGCGCCCTAGGGTTCGCCACACAGCAGCGGACGCTGCGCTCCGCGGCCCTCTTCGTGTCCGAAGTACTGGAGACCGAACTGATCGCCGACGCCTTCGAGGCAGCCAACACGCCCCTCTACCGGGCCGTCATCCGCAACGCGGAGGCCCGTGGTCTGTCGGCCGAGCGCACAGCGAAAGCCGTGGGCTTAGCGAACCGCCGGTTCGGCGTGGTTGAGAAGCCGTGGACCCTCGCCCAGCGCCTCCACCTCGGGGCCAAGCTGGTAGAGCTGTTCATTGAGAAGATCGGCATCGTCGAGGCGTTCTATACGCGCACCGGCCGGCATGCCACGTCGCACCGGCTGCGCCTTACGGCGGAGATTGACGCCTGGATGGCGAAGTACAACCAAGCGGCGGCCCTCACCCGGCCCTTCCTGCTGCCCACGCTGGTCCCTCCCAAGCCGTGGACGAGCCCCGTTGACGGCGCCTACTACTCGACGGCCGTCCGTGGCGGCAACCTCGTCACCAAGCCCTTCCCTGGGCAGATTGAGGCCCTTGGCGCGGCCACCCGAGCGGGCCAGATGGAGCCGGTCTACAAGGGCATCAACGGCCTTCAAGCGACCCCTTGGCGGATCAACAAGCGGGTGCTCGCGGTCATGCAAGGGGCGTGGGAGGGGAACCTCGCCGGCCTCCCCATGCCCAAGCGCGAGAGCGACCCTGAGCCGGAGACCCCACAGGAGGTGAAGGACGCGGAGAAGGGGAGTGAGGTGCGCCGCGCGTGGCGCCGGTTCAAGCGCGATTGGCACATCCAGGACCAGCGGGAGAAGAACCAGCGGTTCGAGTTCCAGCGGGCCCTGGCCGTGGCCGAGGAGAACGCCGAGGAGGCGGCGATCTACTTCCCGCACCGGCTCGACTTCCGGGGCCGGGCCTACGCGGCGGGGACGACGCTGCAGCCGCAAGGGCCGGACGAGTGCCGGGCGCTGGCCGCCAAGCCCCCGGTGGCGCCCTCGCGACCTCAGTTCTGCCCGTAGGTGGCAAGGAGCCCTTCGAGGGTTGCGCTGTGTGTGATGGCGTGGTCGGGGATGAGGGCGTAGCGCCAGGGCTTGCGGCCGGTCTCTCCGGCGACGGTGTTGGCGGCCTTGACCCACTCCCGCGCAGCCTTTGCCTTGGTCTGGACCACGGGGTCGCTCATCTCGTTGTTGGCCTTGACCTCGCAGATGAGCATCTCCGTAGCCGTCTCCACCAAGAAGTCGGGCTCGTAGTTGTGGCCACGTGAGTAGGCGATGTTGAACACGCCCCCGGCGGGCTTGATCCAGACCTTCACGCCCGGCTCGCGGCCGTCGATCAGGACGGCGAAGCGCCGCTCGTCGTCAGAGTGGAAGCGCTGGGTGTCCCATCCACACTTCGCGAAGCCCTTGAAGAGGTACTTGCGCGTGTCTCCCAGCGGGCTCGCGGGCTCGCGGTAGTCGCGCACGGGCAGACGGCGCTCCTTGCCATAGGGCTGCTCGGGCAGCGGCTTGAACCCCTTGGAGATGACGGGCTCGTAGGTCGTCGGCGTCTCCCAAGCGTGCTCACGCATCTGCTCGAAGATGAACTCCGAGAGCATGGCGGCGTGGGCGCGAAGCACAACCTCCGCCTCGTTCTCCTTGAGGTAGGTCTTCAAGTGGTCCACGAGCTGGCGGGAGAGCTTGAACAGCAGCTCGCTGTGCTGTTCGTAGTCGATCTCGTCCATGTCAACGAGGCGCCGCACGAGGTAGTTGTCAAGTTGGGGCTCCTTGGCGCCCACGGTCTCAACGTCGATGGTCTCGCGCCGCCCCGTGCGCAGGTCTTCGATGAGCACCTTGCCGTCCAGAGGCCGCATCCTGATCCTTTCGAGGCCGGTCAGGTCGAAATCCTTGAAGCCGAAGGTGATGTCCGTCCGCGACGGCCTGATCCAAATCTCCGGTATCTCTATCGAATGCGTCACGAGGCTCGTGGTATAGGCTTTCACGAGTTGTCCCACATCCGTCGTCGGCTCAAGCGCGAGTGCGCCCTGCACGGGCCGCATGATTTCCTGAACCCGAGTCGCGATGCGGCCCTGTATCTCGGGCTGCTCCAGGTCCTTGAACCCGCCGGGTAGTCGCCGCGCCTCCTCATCGAGGACGCGTTTGGTCACGTCGATGATGCGCTGCTGAACGTCGCTGAAGCCGCCGGGGAGACCCAGGCTCTCCGCCAGCTTGGTCTCATAGACCGGCTTCGCCTCCACGATCTCCACGCCATCGGCGGGGACATCGCCTCCAGGCCCGATCCGCACCTCCTTCATGACGATGGAGCCGGGCTGTCTGGCCCGCTCGATGATCTCGTTGAAGTGGTCGTGCGCGATCACGGTCAGGCGGTCCACGGCATCGTCGCCGGTGCGCTCGCCGTAGGGCAGTCGCAGCCCCCGCCCGAGGGTCTGTTCTGTCAGTATCTCTGCGGCGAAGGCGCGAAGGGGGACAATCGTGTAGAGGTTCGTCACGTCCCAGCCCTCGTTGAGCTTGTTGACGTGGATCACGATCTCCGTGCTCCTGTCGCTCTCAAGGGCCACGAGCTGCCGCTCCGATCTCTCTCGCTCCGCGCCGCCTTGCCCCGAGTGCACCTCGATGACCTTGCCCTTGTACTTCCCCTCGAAGAACGTGTCGGACTCGATGAATGCCCGCAGCCGCTGGGCGTGCTGAATGTCGGACGCGACGACAAGCATGAAGGGATGCACCGGCGTGAGCCCCGAGCGGCGGGCGTACAGCTCCAGGCGCACCTTCACCCACTCGTGGTAGTGCACGCCGTCGTCAAGCTTGATGCGCTCCAGCTCCACCTCGCTGAGGCTGGACGGGTCGAAATTCGCTCGCGTCGCGACCGCGGGCTCCTTCACTGACCCATCGGCCATCGCTTCGGCCAAGCCGTAGCGATAGATGACGTTGTTGAAGCTCTTGGGCGTGGCCGTCAGCTCCAGCCCCAGGATAGGCTTCAGCTCATTGATGGCCCGCTCTCCAGCGCTCGCGCGATAGCGGTGCGCCTCGTCCATGAGGAGCACGAGGTCGGGCAGCTTCGCGAGGTACTCGAAGTAGCTCTCGCCCAGACATTCCTGAAGCCGCTTGATGCGTGGGGCTCGGCCGCCGCGCACCTCGGAGTTGATCTTCGAGACGTTGAACACGTTGATGTGGATGTCAGCGTCGAACAGGTCGCCGTCCCGGCGCAACCCGCGCCCCTCAGCGTAGTTGTCTCCGGTCACGACGACCGGTGGATGCTGAGCAAATTCGGCGAGCCCCTTGAACACGTACTTCGGGCGGCCGTGTGTGAAATCGGTGATCAGCTTCTCGTAGATCGTCAGGTTCGGGGCGAGCACGAAGAAATGACGCGAGCGGCCGGTTAGGTAGAGATACGCGATGAACGCTCCCATCAGCCGGGTCTTGCCGACGCCGGTTGCGAGCGCAAAGCAGAGCGAGGGGAACTTGCGGTCGTCGAATGCCGCCACGTCCGGGTAGGCGGCGCTCACGGCTTCGAGCGCGGCGGCGACATCGGGGTCCTTCGCTGGTGTGATCCTGCCCAGCACGTCGGAGAGACGGCGCAGGGAC